>JAQGMU010000042.1 GCA_028292195.1 Ramlibacter sp.
GCCAGCGACCCCACCGGGCGTAGGGTGGGTTCGCGCCAGCGACCCCACCGGGCGTAGGGTGGGTTCGCGCCAGCGACCCCACCGGGATTTCAGGTCACCGCCGCCTTGCGCCGCGCCTTCCACGCCCCGAACAGCACGATCAGCCCAGGAATCAGGATCATCCCCCAGATGATCTTCTCCAGGTTCGCCTTCACCCAGGGAATGCTGCCGAAGAAATAGCCGGCGCTGACGATGCTGCCGACCCAGAGCACCCCGCCGGCCACGTCGAAGAAGGTGAACTTGCGCCGCGTCATGCGGGCCACCCCGGCCACGAAGGGCGCGAAGGTGCGCAGGAAGGGCATGAAGCGGGCCGCCACGATGGTGATGCCGCCGTACTTCTCGTAGAAGGCATGGGCCTGCTCGAAGGCGCGCTTGTTGAAAAAGCGCGAGTGCTCCCACTGGAACACGCGCGGCCCGAAGTAATGGCCGATCGTGTAGTTGCTCTGGTTGCCCGCCACCGCGGCGGCGATCAGCAGCCCCACCGCCAGGGGATAGCTCATGAGCCCCACCCCGCACATCGCACCCACCACGAACAGCAGCGAGTCGCCCGGCAGGAAGGGCATCACCACCAGGCCGGTCTCGACGAAGATGATCAGGAACAGCAGGGCGTAGACCCAGTTGCCGTAGCTGGCGACGAAGTTCTCGAGATAGCGGTCGACATGCAGGATGAAGTCGGCGAGCAGCATCAGGTGTTCCATGGCGCCGGATTATCACCGTCCGGCGGCATAGAGCCGCTGGGCATGGACGCCCAGGCCTTGCGCCACGCTGGCATGGCGGTCGCCGTGGATAGCCCGGGCGGCCGGCGCGCCCGCCGCGATGCGCTCCACCAGCGGCAGGAAACCGGTAGAACCGCCGGTGAAATACAGCACGTCGACCTGGTCCGGGCGCACGCCGGCGGCACGCAGCGTCTCGCCCGCCGCGTCGACGATCCGTTGCAGCTCGCCGTCCAGGGCCTGCACCGCCTGCGCCGCGTCCAGGCTGGAGGCCAGGCCAGGCTCCAGCCGCGACAGGTCGATGGCCGTGGCGCCGCCGGCGGCCACTGCGATCTTGGCCGCTTCGGCCTGCCCGAGCAGCGCGTGGCCCAGGTGGTCTTCCACCACCGTCATCAGGCGCTGGTGCTGCCAGGGGTCGCCGTAGAAGGACTTCATCTGCCGCAGTTCGTGCATGCGCGGCGCGCTGTAGACCGTGTTGATCAGGTGCCAGGTGGCCAGGTCGAAGTAGACGCGGCTCGGCACCTCGCGCGGCGGCGCGCCGGGCCGCTCCGGCCCCAGGCCCCCGTAGCCGCAGGCCGGCAGGATGGCCGCCAGTTCGACCTGGCGGTCGAAGTCGGTGCCGGCCACGTGCACGCCGTGGTTGGC
The DNA here is from genome assembly GCA_028292195.1 of Ramlibacter sp. Taxonomy (GTDB): domain Bacteria; phylum Pseudomonadota; class Gammaproteobacteria; order Burkholderiales; family Burkholderiaceae_C; genus Ramlibacter. The sequence continues at coordinate 1,398 of JAQGMU010000042.1, forward strand.
CAGGATGTCGCGCTTGCGGTCCAGCCGCTTGCGGCGCTCCGGCCCCACCCGCACCAGCGAGAAATCGGAGGTGCCGCCACCGATGTCGGCCACCAGCACCAGTTCCTCCTTCGTCGCGCCCAGTTCGTAGTCGAGCGCCGCGGCGATCGGTTCGTACTGGAAGCTCACCTCCGTGAAGCCGACGCGGCGGGCCGCCGCTTCCAGCGCGGCCTGCGCCTGGGCATCGCGTTCGGGCTCGTCGTCGACGAAGTACACCGGCCGGCCCAGCACCGCGCGCGTCAGCGGGGCGCCGGCCGCGGCTTCCGCCAGCTTCTTCAGGTGCCCGAGGTAGCCGGCCACCACGTCGAGGTAACCCACCCTGTGGCCGCTGCCGACCTCGGTCTGCTGGGTGGCCAGCGTGGAACCGAGCACGCTCTTCATGGAGCGCATCAGCCGGCCTTCGTGGCCTTCGATATAGGCCGCCAGCGCCTCGCGGCCGTACAACTGCAGGGGCGCCTGGTGCGCGGCCCGGCCCTCGACCTGGTAGAACACCGCGGTCGGCATGGTGCGCTGGCCCAGTTCCAGTTCGACCAGGGCCATGCGGCCGCCACCGTCGGACACCGCGATGGCGGAATTCGAGGTGCCGAAATCGATGGCGCAGAACGGCGCGGCGGGTTTGGCTGGGGGCATGGCGGGGCGCGGATTGTAGCCGCCGGGCCCCTAGAATGGTCCCCAGATGAATGCCGTGCTCTCCCCCGCCCCGCGCCGCCCGATCCGCGAACTGCCCGACGAGCTGGTCAGCCAGATCGCCGCCGGCGAAGTGGTCGAGCGCCCGGCCTCGGTGGTGCGCGAACTGGTCGACAACGCGCTGGACGCCGGCGCCAGCCAGGTCACCGTGCGGCTGCTGGCCGGCGGCGTGCGGCTGATCTGCGTGGAAGACGACGGCGGCGGCATCGCCCGCGAAGAGCTGCCGCTGGCGCTGAAGCGCCATGCCACCAGCAAGATCGGCTCGCTGGCCGACCTCGAATCGGTCGCCACCATGGGCTTTCGCGGCGAGGCCCTGGCGGCGATCGCCTCGGTTTCGGAGATGAGCCTGCTGTCACGGCAGCAGGACCAGGCCACGGCCTTCCTGCTCGATGCCGGCAGCGGCGAACTGCGGCCGGCCGCCCGCTCCACCGGCACCACGGTGGAAGTGAAGGAGCTGTTCTTCAGCACGCCGGCGCGCCGCAAGTTCCTGAAGACCGACGCCACCGAGCTGGCCCATTGCCTGGAAGCGGTGCGGCGCCATGCGCTGGCGCGCCCTGACGTGGCCTTCACCGTCTGGCACGAAGGTAAGCTCTCCGAGCAATGGCGCGCCGGCTCGCGCGAGCAGCGCCTGGCCGACGTGCTGGGCGACGAGTTCCTGGCACAGAGCGTGGCGATCGACCTGGTGGCCGGCCCGCTGCGCATCACCGGCCGCGCCGGCATCCCGGACGCGGCCCGTTCGCGCGCCGACTGGCAGTTCGCCTACGTCAACGGCCGCTACGTGCGCGACAAGGTCATCACCCACGGCGCCCGCAGCGCCTACGAGGACCTGCTGCACGGCCAGCGCCAGCCGGTCTACGCGCTGTACGTGGCGATCGCCCCGGAACGGGTCGACGTCAACGTGCACCCGACCAAGATCGAGGTGCGCTTTCGCGACAGCCGCGAGGTGCACCAGGCGGTGCGGCGGGCGGTGGAAATTGCCCTCTCCGCGCCGCGCGCGGCTCTCGCCGGCGCGCCGGTGCAGCAGGAGATTGCAGCGCCGGCGCCGGCGTTCGTGCCGTGGCGGCAGCCGTCGATGCCGCTGGGGAATGTGGTTTCCGATGTCGGGGCGCTGTGGTCTCCCGTAGGCTGGGTTGGCGAAAGCCACCCCAGCGATGCGCGCAGCGCCGGTGTCGCCGAATCCGCTGGGGTCGCTGCGCGAACCCAGCCTACGGACAGCCAAGCCCTCCCGGAAGGCGACTGGCCCCTCGGCCGCGCCATCGCCCAACTCCAGGGCATCTACATCCTGGCCGAAAACGCCCAGGGCCTGGTGGTGGTCGACATGCATGCGGCCCACGAACGCATCGTCTACGAGCGTCTCAAGACGCAGATGGACGCGCAGGCCATCCGCAGCCAGCCGCTGCTGATCCCCGCGACCTTCAGCGCCACCCCGGCGGAAGTCGCGACAGCCGAAGCCTGCGAAGCCACGCTGGAAGCGCTGGGCCTGCAGATCACGCCGTTCTCGCCCCGGACGCTGGCGGTGCGCGCGGTGCCGGCGGCGCTGGCCAACGGCGACGCGGGGGAACTGGCGCGCAGCGTGCTGGCCGAACTGGCGCAGCACGACGCCAGCAGCGTCGTTGAACGCGCTCGCAACGAACTGCTGTCCACTATGGCCTGCCATGGCGCGGTGCGCGCCAACCGCAAGCTGACGCTGGAGGAGATGAACGCCCTGCTGCGGCAGATGGAGGAGACCGAGCGCTCGGACCAGTGCAACCACGGCCGGCCGACCTGGCGCCAGCTCACCGTGCGCGAGCTCGACGCCCTGTTCATGCGCGGCCGTTGAACTTTCCGCCCTCGCCGTGAGTCTGCCTCAGCCATGAAGTACCGTTATCTCCTCGCCGCCGCCGCTGCCCTGGCTGCGGCCCTCACCATGGGTTGCACGTCGCTGGACGAGCGCCAGCGGGCCTGGATCTTCCAGCCCAGCGACCGTGCCTGGGGCGGCAGCGCCGACCTGGCGCGCGACATGCAGGAGGTCTGGATCCCCTTCCACTCGCAGGTGACGAACCAGGAGGCCAGGCTCAACGGCCTGTGGCTGCCGGCCGAGCGCGGCGTCGATGCGGCGCCGGTGCTGCTGTACCTGCACGGCGCCCGCTGGAACGTGGCCGGCTCGGCGCCGCGCATCCGCCGCATGCAGCAGCTCGGGTTCTCGGTACTCGCCATCGACTACCGCGGCTTCGGCAAGAGCAGCCATGGGCTGCCGTCGGAAGACACGGCCTACGAAGATGCCCGCGCCGCCTGGGACTGGCTGGCGGCCCACCATCCGGGGCGGCCGCGTTACGTGTTCGGCCATTCGCTGGGCGGGGCGATCGCGATCGACCTCGCCTCCAAGGTGGACGACGAACAGGGCGTGATCGTGGAAGGCACCTTCACCTCGATCGCCGACGTGGCGAGCACGATGAAGTGGGGCTGGTTGCCGGTGGGGCCGCTGATCACCCAGCGCTTCGAATCGGTGCGCAAGGTGGCGCAGCTGCACTCGCCCTTGCTCGTGGTGCACGGCGCGGACGACAACCTGATCAGCAGCGAGCTGGGCCGGCGCCTCTACGACGCTGCCAGCGGCCGCAAGCAGTTCCTGCTGGTCGAGGGCGGCTCGCACCACAGCACGCTGGCTGTGGGCCAGGCACAGTACCGGGCCGCGCTGGCCCAATTCTTCAGTTTGAACTAAGGCGCCCGCCGGTGCCGGGCATGCGCTAAGCGCCGGGCTGGCCGGAGTCGTCGGAGTCGTCGGCCTGTGGGTGGGAAGACTGCTCTTCCTGTTGGGCAGCGCCCTCCGGGGAAGACGGCGCACTGCTGTCAGCCGATTTGTTGAAGCCCAGCTTGCTCAATTCGCGTTCCAGCAACTGCCTGCGGATCGCCATCGGCAAGGCTTCGGACGACCACGTTGCCGCCATTTCATCGTCTGGTTCGCTGCCAGATCTGGTAGTACTCATGTCTTCATATTGGCACGGAAACAGCCGAATGCTGTCAGGTCGCGGGATCGCTGTCTGTGCGACTTGTCCGACAGGCATTCATGGCCCGGAGTTCTCGCGCGCGCCCAGGTCGCCGCACCAGGCGATGAAGCGTCCCGTCTCGCTCTTGTCGAATACCTCGTCGGCGCCGAGGTCGATGCAGTGCTGCCGCACGCCGGGCGTGGCATAGCTGCTGAACACCGCGATGCTGCCGCCGTTGGGGTCGGCCTTGCAGCGGCGGATGACGTTCATGCCCGCGCCCTGGTCGAGAACCAGGTCGACGATGGCCAGGTCCCACCCGCCTTGATGGTCGTCCAGCCACAAATTCGCTTCGGCCTCCGTGCTGGCGGCGGCCACCACCCGGAAGCCACCCATGGACGAGAACAGATCGTTCAACAAGCCCCGCATCCGCTGGATGTCCTCTACGACAAACACCCGCATTTCCACAACTGTCTCCAATGTGAATCTCTCCCCCACGCAAATTGTGGATCTTCGGCGCGGAATTCGGGCCTCACTGAAACCAAATGCGTACTGCCTGTGCCGCACGAAGCGCGTCAGTCGCTCTGCTAACCTCGTCCAGATGCCCAGCACCCCGCTGCCCGCGACGCTCGCACTTGCCGGCCCCACCGCGTCGGGCAAGTCGGCGGCAGCGTTGCGCCTGGCCGAAGCACTCGATGCGGAGATCATCAGCGTCGATTCGGCGTTGGTCTATCGCGGCATGGACATCGGCACCGCCAAGCCTTCGGCCTCCGAGCAGGCGCAGGCGCCGCATCACCTGATCGACATCCGCGATCCCGCGCAGGCCTACAGCGCCGCCGAATTCGCGGCCGATGCGCAGCGCCTCGTCACGCAGATCCACGCGCGCGGCCGCCGTGTGCTGCTGGTGGGCGGCACCATGCTGTACTTCAAGGCCTTGTTCGAGGGCCTCGATGCCTTGCCCACCGCCAATGCGGCCACGCGCGAGACGATTGCGGTGGAGGCCGCCGCGGCCGGCTGGCCCGCGCTGCATGCGCAGCTGGCGCAGGTCGATGCAGCCACCGCGGCGCGGCTGGCGCCCAACGACGCGCAGCGCATCCAGCGCGCGCTCGAAGTCTTTCGCATCAGCGGCACGCCGCTGTCGCAACTGCAGACACGCCGCGACGGCGCGCCGCGCGGCTTCCGCCCCGACCTGTTCCTCTCGCTCGAACCCGCGCAGCGCGGCTGGCTGCACGAGCGCATCGCGCAGCGCTTCGACGCCATGCTGGCGGCCGGTTTCCTCGACGAAGTGCGGCAGCTGCGGGCGCGCGGCGACCTGCATCCGGGCCTGCCCAGCATCCGCTGCGTGGGCTACCGCCAGGCCTGGGAAGCGCTGGACAGCGGGGAGCCGCTGGAGTCGCTGCGCGAGCGCGGCATCGCGGCCACGCGCCAGCTGGCCAAGCGCCAGCTGACCTGGCTGCGCGGCATGGGCCAGCGGCGGGTGATCGCCTGTGACGCACCCGATGCCTTGCAGCAGGTGCTGGCCGCCGCGGGGGTGGCCGCGTGATGCTGGTGGCAAGCGGGCTGGCCAAGCGCTACGGCGAGGCCGTGGTGTTCCGCGACGTCTCGCTGGCGGTGGCGGCCGGTGAATTCGTGGCCATCGTCGGCGAGTCGGGGGTCGGCAAGTCGACCCTGCTCAATTGCATGGCCGGCCTGGACACCTGGCAGGAAGGCAGCATCCGGGTGGACGGCGCGGACCTCGGCACGCTGGATGACGAACGCCGCGCCTTGCTGCGGCGGCAGCAGCTCGGGTTCGTGTTCCAGGCCTTCCACGTGCTGCCGCACCTGGACGTGGCGCAGAACGTGGGGTTGCCGCTGC
>JAQGMU010000048.1 GCA_028292195.1 Ramlibacter sp.
TCACGCCGCCATCGACCACCAGGTCGACGCCGTTGATGAAGCTGCCGGCGTCGGAGGCCAGGAACAACGCCGCTCGCGCGATGTCTTCCGGCATCCCGGCCCGGGGAATGGGCTGCGCCTTGGCGAAATGCCGGGTCACCGTTTCCAGGTGGCGGTCGGCGACGTCGGGGTCCACTCCCACGCCCTTGGCGAAGACACCGGTCACGATCGCGCCCGGCGAGATGCTGTTGACGCGGATGTTGCTTTCGCCCAGTTCGGCCGACACGCAGCGGGTGGCATGGATCACCGCCGCCTTGGCCATCGAGTACACCTGCGCGCTCAGGCCCGAGCGATGCGCGGCGATGCTTCCCGTGTTGATGATGCTGCCGGAGCGCTGGCGCAGCATGACCGGCGCGACGAATTTCATGGCGAGCATGACGGCGCGCACGATCACCGCCATCTGTGCATCGAACTCGGCGACGTCCAGGTCGACGATGCTGCGCTGGGGGATGCCGTAGCCTGCGTTGTTGAAGATGCAGTCGATGCGGCCGAAGCGGGCGTCCGTCCCATTGATCAGGTCCTTCAGGTCCTGCTCGCTGGCGACGTCGGTCCGCACGAAGCTCGCCGCGGGCCCGAGCTTGCGTGCGAGCGCTTCGCCGGCCTCCCGGCGGCGGCCCGCGATGACGACGGTGGCGCCCTCCTGGACGAATAGTTCGACGGTGTGCGCGCCGATGCCGCTCGTGCCGCCGACGATGATGGCGACCTTGCCTTCGAGGACTTTCATTTTGACTTTTCCTGTACCTTGTTGGGGGATGGCGCGCCGCCGGTGGCCGTACGGCCGCCGTCGAGCATCAGATGGGTTCCGGTGACGTTGCCGGAAAGCGCCGAGCACAGATACAGGACGGCGTTCGCGACTTCTTCGGGCGTGCTGTAGGCGCCGGTCGGAATGCCGGCGCGGACGGCTGCGCCCACCGCGGCCGGATCCGCCGGATTTCGATGGGCCTCGATGGAATGCATCATGCGCGTGTCGACCGGGCCGGGGCAGATGGCGTTCACCCGCACGCCCAGCCGCGCCACGTCCGCGGCAGCGGCCTTCGTCAGCCCGAGCACGCCATGCTTGGAAGCCACATAGGCAGGCATTCCCGCTCCGCCGAAAATCGCCGTGATCGAAGCCGTGTTCACGATGGTGCCGGCGCCCTGGTGCAGCATCACCGGCAGCACGTGGCGCAGCCCCAGGAAAACGCCCTTGAGGTTGACGTTGATGACATGGTCGAACATCGCCTCGTCGTAATCCTGGGTGGGTGCGATGACGCCTTCGATGCCGGCATTGTTGAAGAAGCAGTCGATGGCGCCATGCGCGTCGAGCGCTGCCTGGACGTAATGGCGCACGTCGTCGCCGCGCGACACGTCGGCACGCACGAAGCGCGCGTCGCCTCCGCGCTCCTGCACCCGGCGGGCGCCGGCAAGCCCTGCGGCCTCGTCGATGTCCACGAGCACGACCTTGGCGCCATGCGTTGCGAAGGCCAGCGCGGCCGCCTGGCCGATGTCGCCGCCGCCGCCCGTGATCAGTGCAACCTTGCCGGTGAAGTCCATCGCGTGTCCCATGCTCACCTGGGCGGGTGCGCGCGCACCGCCTCCTCGTTGACCTCGACGCCCCAGCCGGGGCCGGTGGGCAGCAGCAGGTCGCCATGCTCGATGACAGGCGAGTTCAGGAAAAGCTCGTCACGCCACCGCGCGCTGTCGACGTCGACTTCCAGCACGCGGAAGTTCGGCGTCACCGCGCAGAAATGGGCGCTGATCGCCGTCGCCAGGTGGCCGTAGTAGTTATGCGGTGCCACATTGACCTCGTAGCTCTCGGCCATCGAAGCGACCTTCATCGACTCGAGGAAACCGTTCCACAGTACGTCGATGATGACGACGTCGGATGCGTAGGCGTCCAGGAAGGGCCGGTACGCGCGCCGCCCGGAGACCGATTCGGATGAAGCCACGGGACAGGGCGCACGACTGCGGACGAGCGCGAGTGCCTGCGGATCCCAGGTATCGAATTCCAGCCAGGTCAGGTCGTAGGGCTCCACCGCCTTCGCGACCTTGAGCAAGCCTTCGGTCTTGAAGTGGTAGTTGACGTCCAGGTACAGATCCATCTCGGGGCCCGCGCCTGCGCGGAACGCGGCAAGCGTGTCGCGGACGGCCCTGAGAGTCCTGCGATCGACGTTCAATTCGGGCCAGCCCGGCGTGCGGCCGGCGCCGGGGCCGAAGCCCACCAGCTTCTCGCCGTCGAAATCCAGGATGTTCGTCTTCAGGCCTTTGAAACCCCGCGCCTTCACCTGCGCTCCCAGCGCGGCGATGTCGTCGTAGGTCAGCGCCTGCGGCGTTCCGACGTCACGATGGTTGCGAACGCGATACGTCCCGCAATGCGACCAGTAGACGGGCAAGCGCGTGCGGATCGGACCGCCGAAGAGTTCGTACACCGGCACCCCGAGTGCCTTGCCCTTGATGTCGAGCAGCGCGTTCTCGATCGCGGCCATGGCACGTTGGTTGACGCCGGCTGCGGCTTGCTGGTGCCGGATGTAAAGCAGGGACGAGATCGCCTGGACGGGCCGCGGATCCATGCCGATCAAGCCGTCGGCCATGCCATGGATGACGGATGTCAAGCCGCGACTTCCGTCGCCCTCCGTGTATTCCGACCAGCCGACCAGGCCGTCGTCGGTGCTCACCTTCAGGAACGAAAAATTCCGCCATCCCGCATCGCAGTGGAAATCTTCGATTCTTTCGATCTTCAAGTCGTTGTCCCCATCCGCCGGCGCGCTACCGGCTGCCGATTCATGCTGCCATACTAGAGTATTCAATGCGGCAGGCAAGCGGGTTTCTACCCGGTCGTCTCGCGCGACGAAGTCGCGACCCCATGCCCCTCGCGCACAATGCCTCGCACGCAACACCAAGGCCAAGGGAGCAGACCGCCGAAGTGCTCGCCAAGATCGACGCGCTGCTGGCCGCCGCCGGCAGCAGCAAGTCGAAGATCGTTTCCTGCATGATCTGGGTGACCGACATCCGCTACCGCGACGAACTGAACCAGGTCTGGACGGAGTGGGCCGACCCCAAGAATTTGCCGGCCCGGGCCTGCGTGAGCTCGCAGCTTGCGAACCCGAACCTGTTCGTCGAAATCCAGGTCACGGCGACCAGGTAGATCTGTAGCGCGGGGTGCGGTGCGCGCCATGCCTCGCGGCCGCCATGCCTTACAGGTCGCTCCCGTCCTTCACCAGGCGGCGCTTGATCACCAGGCGCACCCGGGGACCTTGTGCCGCGCTGGCCTGCTGCAGGTAGGCATCCACTTCGCCACTGGCCCAGGTCGCGTATGCGCCCTCGGGGTTCTGCGAGGCGAGCTCCGGGCCCCATGCCGCACGGCCCCAGGCCAGCAGGGAATCGAAGGCCGCCGCGCCGTCACCCGATGAAGCCAGGTATTCGACGCGCTGCAAGTGCGCATCGGCAAAGAAGAATGTAGGCGTGAGCGCGACACCCGCAAGCTGGATCGCGGGACCGGACCACCTGCCAACGAGGCCGCCAGCCAGGTGCGCGGGATGCGCCACCGGCGTCAGCGCGGGCACTGCCTGCTGCAATTGCTGCAGGGTCATGCCCAGTTGCACACCGCCGGGCAAGGTCTGCGCATGCGCAGCGGCAGAGAGCAGTCCGATGCAGGCCGTCGCAAGCACCGCGGGCCGCAGTCCAGGAAGAACAGGGAAGGGGTAACGCATGTCCGCGCCAAGCATATCCCAGCTGCGCCAGCGCGCGACTGAACCTGCGGCGCCCAGCCGCCGGCGCGGGGCGCGGTACGCCCGATCATGTAGCGTGCGCGCAGCCAGCGACGGCAAGGGCCGGGGCAGCGAATTCGTGGTCCGGCTTCCGCTGGCGGCGCTTCAGCGCGCCGCGCCCATGGTGAGCTCGTAGGAGCGCAAGCGGGCAGCGTGGTTGTGGATCTGCGAGGTGATCATCAGTTCGTCGGCGCCGGTGCGATCGACGAAGGCCTGCAGCCCGCGCCGCACGGTCTCCGGCGAACCGATGGCCGAGGACGAGAGCACGCTGGCGAGCAGCGCGTGCTCCTGCGGGCCCAGGGTTTCCAGGTAGCCCGGCCGGGTCGGCGGCAGCTTCGAAGGGCGGCCGCTGCGCAGGTTGACGAAGGCCTGCTGCAAGGAAGTCGCGAGCACGGCGGCCTGCTCGTCGGAGTCGGCGGCCACCACGTTGAAGCCCAGCATCACATAGGGCCTGGCCAGTTGCGCTGAGGGCTTGAAGGTGGCGCGGTAGAGCGCGATCGCCTCCATCATCTGGCCGGGCGCGAAGTGCGAGGCAAAGGCATAGGGCAGCCCGAGCATCGCCGCCAGCTGGGCACCGAACAGGCTCGAGCCCAGGATCCAGATCGGCACCTTCAGGCCGGTGCCGGGCACGGCGCGCACCGATTGCCGCGGCTCGTCCGACAGGTAGTCCATCAGTTCCACCACGTCGCGCGGAAACTCGTCGGGGTCCGTGTGCAGGTTGCGGCGCATCGCGCGAGCCGTGGCCTGGTCGGAGCCGGGCGCCCGGCCCAGGCCCAGGTCGATGCGGCCCGGGTAGAGCGATTCGAGCGTGCCGAACTGCTCCGCGATCACCAGCGGTGAGTGGTTGGGCAGCATGATGCCGCCGGCGCCCACGCGAATGGTGCGCGTGCCCCCTGCCACGTGGCCGATCAGCACGGCGGTGGCGGCGCTGGCAATGCCGGGCATGCCGTGGTGCTCCGCCAGCCAGAAGCGCTGGTATCCCAGCTGTTCGGCGTGCTGGGCCAGCGACAGCGTATTGCGGAACGACTGGGCGGCGTCGGCGCCTTCGGCGACGGGTGAAAGGTCGAGGACGGAAAGCGGGGTCATCGCGGGCAGGTGGGGGTGGCCCGGGAAAGGGCAAGGGCGGCTATCGGGCCTTCTCGGTATACGGCTCGACTTCCGCGGCATCCATCGAATAGCCGCTCGTACCCATGGCCGTGGTCGACCGGACCAGGCGGATGCGTCCCGTGACCCAGACCGCATCCATCATCTCCACCTTCTTGTTCGGCTGCCGCAGCTTGACGTCGATGATCTGGTTGGAGGGCGGCGGCGGCACGTGAATGCAGGCGCCGAAGTAGGGCACCAGCAGGAATTGCTGCAGGCCCGCCTTCGCGGATTCGAGCGGCACCACGAAGCCCGGAATGCGCACGGGCTGGTCTTGCAGGGCATTGTTGACCGGGGCGTTGTTCCAGGCGTCCTGCATCAGGCGCAGCATCTCCGCGGCGCGCGGATCGTTGTCCTGCATGCTGCCGAGGTCGGCGCCGCGAAACCGCTTGAGCGGGTCCCACTCCTTGGGCACGAGCTCGTCCCAGCCGATGGTGCGGTAGGCCGGACGCCTGGCCGGATCCTCCTTGTTGCCGGCGGCCGGCTGCAGTGCATAGGCCACGCCGATGGCCGCCGTGAAGCCCACTGCTGCAAGCATGAAGGTGCGGCGCAGTCTGGTGTCGTGCAGTTTCATGATGTCACGTCCTCGGGGAAAGTCCGTCTGCAAGGGAAAGCCGGTACGCGCGCCAGCCGGGGATCAGGCTGGCCAGCACGCCGGTGGCGATGACTCCCGCAACCAGCAGGTACTGGGACGCTGCCGGGGCCGTGAGCAGGAGTGAGATGCCGAAGCGCGACTGGATGGCGGGGGCCGCGGCGGCAACCAACAGGACGGTGGCCAGCGCGCCGGCGCCGGCACCCAGCAGGGTGACCAGTGCGCCTTCGGCGGCAAGCAGCAGCAGCACGTGGCGCGGCCCGGCGCCCACCGCCCGCAACACCGCCAGCTCCCGCCGCCGTTCGTTCAGGCCGGCGAGCACCACCGCAACCAGCCCGGCGAGGCTCACCACCGCCACCATCGCGGACAGTCCGTAGAGCAGCTTCTCGCCGACGCCGACGACGGACCAGAGTTCATCCAGCGCCACCCCCGGCAGCACTGCCATCAGCGCTTCGTCCCGATAGTCACCGACGTAGCGCTGGACTGCGAACACGGCCGCGCGGCGCTTCAGCCCCACCAGCGCCCCGGTGACCTGTTTCGGCGTCAGGTCGAACTTGCGCGCGTCCGTGGCCGCGACATTCACGCCCGGCATCGGCGCCCCGCCGATCCAGTCGATGTGGATCGCCTCCATCGCCTCCAGGCTGATATGCACGGTGCGGTCCACCGGCGTGCCGGTGCGGGCCAGGATGCCGACCACCGTGAAGGGCTTGTCCGCGTGCTCGGCACCGGGGATGGTCCCGGCGCCGTGGCTGAGCGTCACCTTCTGCCCGATGCGATAGCCGAGCGCCCTGGCGACGTCGGCCCCGACCACGGCCTCGTACAGTCCGTCCAGGCTGCCGCTGAAAGGATGTCCCGCATCGAACGCCAGCGGTTGGCGGTCGCCGTAACGAAAGCGGGTGAAGTACGCGGTGCTCGTGGCCAGCACCGGAAAGCCACGGTGCGAGTCGCCCAGCGACAGCGGCACCACCCAGTCCACTTCCGGGTGGGCCGCGATGGCGCGCACGCTTTGCATGCGGATGTTGTTGGTGGCGCCACCCAGATGGAAGACGGTGTAGAGCATCAGCTGCACGGCGCCGGTGCGCGCGCCGACCACGAGGTCGGTGCCGCTGACCGACTGGGAAAAACTCTCGCGCACGTCGCTGCGCACCTTGTCGAAGGCCAGCAGCAGCAGCGTCGCCAGCCCGATCGAAGCCAGCACGAGCGACAGGGTCAGGCGCCGGTTCCAGGCGCTGCGCACCGCGATTCCAGCCAGGCCCTTCATGGCTGCTCCCCGCCGGCCCGGTTGATGCTGGCCAGGGACACCGCGCGGTCGAAGCGGGCCGCCAGCCGCTCGTCGTGGCTGACGAAGACGAGGGAGCTGCCCGCCGCGGCGCAGCGCACGAGCAGGAGGTCCAGGAAGGTATCGCGCAGGTCCGCATCCAGCGCGGAGGTGGGCTCGTCGGCGATGACGAGTTCGGGCTGGCCGATCAGGGCGCGGGCCGCGGCGACGCGCTGCTGCTGGCCGACCGAGAGCGATGCTGCCTGGCGCGCGTGCAGCGACTGCGGCAGCCCGACCTGCAGCAGCAGCGCATGCGCTGCCGCGCGTGCGGACCCGGCTTGCGCCGCCGCGCGCTGGCGCCGCTGCGCCGAGAAGCGGCAGGGCAGCAGCACGTTGCCCAGGCCATCCAGATAGGGCAGCAGGTTGAATTGCTGGAAGATGTAGCCGACGTGGTCGCCGCGGCAGGCGTCGCGGCGGCTGCGCGATAGCGACGCCCAGCTTTTGCCCAGCAGGCGAACTTCCCCCCTGGTCGGGACGAGGACCCCGGCCAGCAACGCCAGCAAGGTGCTCTTGCCGGTGCCGCTGGGGCCATGCAGGAACAGGCGCTCGCCCGCGGCGATGCGGAAGTGCGGGATCAGAAGGCAGTCGTCCGGCGCCCCGGGCCAGGCGAACTGCAGGTCGTTGATCTCGACCATGGTCAGCGTGCGAGAGGGAAGCGCCGTTCCGGCCGCCGGAGCGTCGCCTGCAGCTGGGTGGAGCCTGTCACCGCCTGCACCTCGATGCGTTGCAGGCGCGGGAAGGTGGCGAACAGGCCGACTTCCATATAGCGGGCGCGGTTGCCGTTGGCGCAGTCGAACACCAGCTCCGCATCCAGATCGGCGTGGCCATCGGGATCCGGTGGCGCGGTCCCGAGCTTCAACGCGGCGGATTGCAGGTCGATCTTGCGCAGGCTGCACCCGGCGGCGGGATCGATCCGGAACAGGTCGCTGCCGGCTTCGAACTGCCGCAAGGCCGCGGCGATCTGCCGGCGCTCGGCGCCGCTGCGGGGCGCACGCTCGAACTCGACGAGGTTTTGCAGCGGCGACTCCAGGCGCACGCTGATGCGCCCTTCCTCGACGGCGACTTCGAGCCGGGCCACGCCGTGCTCGTGAGCGTGGCCTTGCGCAAACGCCGCCGGCGTCGCTGCGGCCAGCCAGATGAATGCGGATAGCGCCGCTGGCAGGCAGGCGGCGTGCTTGGGACCGTCCATCGAGGACCTCCTGGGTGCAAGAAGACGAACCGCGCGCCGCTGGGCGGGCGCGCGACCACGGGAGCTTCAGGACGGAAGGGGAGGACCGCGGCTCAGGTAGGCCGGGACGAAAGTAGCCGGGGCGGAGGCGAACACCGCGTCCGCCGGCCGGGCGTGTTGACGGGGCCCCGTCGGCAGGACCGGAGTACTCGCGCCCGCAAGGTGCTGCACGCCGGAGAAGGCCACGCAGACGGCGCAAGCGTGCTTCTGCGGTGTGTGCTGCTCTGAACCGTGGGCCAGCGCATCGAAGGTGTGCCGCAGCTCGTGCAGCAGCCCTTGCTGCTGGGCGAACACCAGCATCAGGGCGAGCACGAAACGGCAGAGGACGCCACGCAGCGGCATGCAGGCATCCTACACGACGCGTGCTCGAAGGCAATGCTGTATCCGGCTATTCGCTCTCCGCATTCGGTAGCGCAACTGAAGACAACCTTGCATCGCGCCTTCACGCGAGGCCCCGGCGCGCAGCCGATGGCGGCCCGCTGAAAGCAGCCCCGCCCCAGTGGAATGCGCATGCCCTGCAAGGCCCTTGCCAGGCGCGCGGGACCTCGCTTCGAACCGTTTGCGTGTCACGGATTCGTCACGCAGCCCCCGGACACTTCGCCTGCTCGTCGCCCGCTTCGCTCGTCGAGCCCCTCCGCATCGAACTCTTTCATCTCCAAACAAGGATGGCCATGCCCGCCTACCGGCACACCCCAATTCCCCGTCCCCTGACGCTCAGCGCGATCGCGGCAGCGGCATCGCTTCTCGTTGCCTGCGGCGGGGGCGGCTCCGGCGCCACGGCGTCCAGCAGCGCGCCCGTCACGCCGCCAGGCGTCACCATGAAGGGCGTCGTCTACGCCACCGCGTTCAATGCCGGCAGCGCGACCGAGCCCTCGTTCGCCGGCGGCTACTACCAGGGCGCCGTCGTCTGCGTCGACGCCAACGACAACGGCCGCTGCGACATCGGCGAAGTCTCCGCCACCACCGATGCCGGCGGCGCGTTCAGCCTGACCGACACGGCGGCGGCCCCGCTGATCGCCGACATCAGGACCAGCAGCATGAACGGCGCCGCCGCCGCCAAGGTGACTAGCCGCACCGTGTTCCGCGTGGCGAAGGAGCAGGTGGTGGAACAGGGCAGCGCGATCGCGCTCAGCGCGCTGTCGACCGAAGTCGTGCGCCTGATGGAAGCCAACGGCAGCGACTACGCCACGGAAAAGCAGAACCTGGCCGACCGCCTCGGCGTGACCCCGGCCCAGGTGCTGGCGGACCTTACCGTCGCCGGCGACGGGCCCGCCAAGACGGCGATGCTGAACGAGTCCAACGCGCTCGCCAACCGCTTCGCCTACGCGATCACCAAGTTCGACCGCGGCGACCTGTACCCGGATGCGCTCGCGGTTGCCGGCGGCGACCCCGAGATCACCGGCCGGGCCGGCGTCAGCGCCGCCACCGCCGGCGTGAAGGACACCCGCAAGGCGATCACCTTCCGGCAGGCCCAGCAGGCCGCCTTCGAGGTCGAGGGCATCCCGCGCTACGACCACATCTTCATCGTGATGCTGGAAAACAAGGGCACCAACAAGATCCTGAACTCGCCTTTTGCGCCCAGGATCAACGGCTACCTGAAGGCCGGCAACCAGTTCACCAGCTACTACGCCACCGGCAACCCGAGCGAGCCGAACTACACCGCGCTCGGCGGCGCCGACGACTTCGGCATCACCGACGACAGCCAGTGGAACTGCGACGCCACCGGCGCCAACGCGCCGACGGACCTGCCGCTGCCGGACAACACGCAGCCCGGCCTGGCCAGCTCGCCCTTCAAGGCGGCCTGCACGCAAGCCGCGGCCGTCAACCACAACATCACCGCCCCCAACCTGTTCAACACGCTGACCGCCAAGGGCCTGACCTGGCGCACCTACAGCGAGTCGATGAACCCGGGCCAGGACTTCCGCATCGACAGCGTGGCGGACAACTCCGTGACCGCCGGCGACAACGTCTATGCGCCCGGCACGGTCGGCGGCAACACCGCGCAGATCGGCGACTCCAGCCTGGTGGTGCCCCTGCCGGCCGGCCTGTACAAGACCAAGCACCACCCCGGCATGGCCTACCAGAACGTGCGCAGCGCGCCCGAGTTCAGGTACAGCAACCGCACGCTCGGCGGCGGCCAGTGGGACAAGAACCTGAAGAACGGCCAGGCCTACGCGGTTCCCGCGGGCTATGACCTGGACCAGTTCGGCACCGACCTGGCCAGCGGAAACGTCGGCAACCTGAACTTCGTGATCCCGGACCAGTGCGACGACATGCACGGCATCACCGTCAAGGCGACCAGCGGAGCGGCGAGCAGCGACTGCGCCGGCAACCCCCTCATCACCCGCGGCGACAACTACGTCGATTACGTGGTGAAGAAGATCCAGGGCTCCAGGCTGTGGGCCAACCGGCAGAAGAAGGTCGCGATCGTCGTCATGTTCGACGAGGGCTCCGCGACCTCGGGCTTGAACTCCTGCTGCGGCTGGAACGTGTCCAACAGCACGGTCGCCAAGCCGCTGAAGCAGAACGCCGACGGCAGCTGGTCGCAGGACAGCTCGGTCAACAACTACACCAAGGGCAACCGCGGCCACGGCGAGAGCATCTTCGGGGTGCTGACCAACCAGTCCGACGCGCCCAAGGGCCAGGCGGACAGCGACGCCTACAGCCACTTCTCGTTCGTGCGCACGCTGCAGGACATGTTCGGCCTGGCGGACCCGAAGAACGATGCCTCGTACATGAACCGCTCGAAGTACACCGAGCGCTTCATCGCGGAGAACATCCTGAACCTGCCCGAGTACGCCGGCAGCGCCGACACGCACTTCGACGCGGTGCGGCCGATGAACCACGCCTTCGTCATTCCCGCCGGCTACGTGCAGAAGCAGTCGAGCGACATCGACGCGGTGAAGAACCCCGCGCAGGTCGGGCCGGATGCCGGCCAGGGCAACCTCTGGGCGCTGAAGAAGTGAGGGTCGCAGCGCTGCTGGCCGGCGCAGCGGCCTTGCTGCTGGCCGGCTGCGGCGGCGGCGGGTCGGCCCCTGCGCCCGCGGCGCAGGCGTCCGCGGCCCCCCTCAGCCTGCAGGCGCAGGTGGGCCGGAAGATCTTCTTCGACCGCAGCCTGTCGGCGTCGGGCCAGATGGCTTGCGCCTCGTGCCACGACCCGGACCACGCCTACGGGCCGCCGAACGACCTGTCGGTGCAACTGGGCGGGGCGCGGCTGGCCACCGCCGGCACGCGCGCCGTGCCGTCGCTGCGCTACAAGGAATACACGCCGGCTTACGCCGACCTGCTGGACAACCCGGACGGCATCAGCGTGCCCGGCCCCGGCGGCGGCCTCGACTGGGACGGCCGCGCCGCCACGCTGGCGGACCAGGCCCGCTTCCCCCTGCTGGCGCCGCACGAGATGGCCAATGCCAGCGCCGCCGAGGTCGCCGCCAAGCTGCGCAAGACGGCGTACACGGCCCTGTTCCAGCAGGCCTTCGGCGCGGATGCGCTGGCCGACGGCAACACCGCGTTCCGCCTGGCCACGCAGGCCCTGCAAGCCTTCCAGCTGGAGGACCCCAGCTTCCACCCCTACGACAGCAAGTTCGACCGCTACGCGGCCAACAAGACCGGAGGGGCCCTGACGGCGGCGGAAGTGCGCGGCCTGAAGGTGTTCTCCGACCCGGACCGCGGCAATTGCGCGTCCTGCCACTACCAGGGCGCGGGCCTGAACGGCAGCTCCGCGCTGTTCACCGATTTCTCCTACCAGGCCATCGGCGTGCCGCGCAACATGGCGATCCCGGCCAACCAGGATCCGGCCTTCTACGACATGGGCCTCTGCGGTCCCGACCGCCCGGACCACACGCCGCAGCCGGCGGGGGCGGCCAACGCCTTCTGCGGCATGTTCAAGGCGCCGACCCTGCGCAACGTGGCGCGGCGCACCAGCTTCTTCCACAACGGCGTCATGCATTCGCTGGAGCAGGTGATCCGCTTCTACCACACGCGCGACACCCGGCCCGAACTCTGGTACCCCACCGCCGGCGGCGTCGCGAAGAGCAAGCCCGACCCCGGCTTTCCGGCCTACGGCCTGGTGAGCACGCAATACACCGGCGGCAAGGTGCAGAAGTACGACGACCTGCCCCCGGCCTACCGCGCCAACATCGACCCGCAGATGCCCATGGACGGCCGCGCGCCCGGCAGCGCCGATCCCATGAGCGAGGCGGACATCAGCGACCTGACCTGTTTCCTGAAGACGCTCGACGACGGCTACCAGCCGGCCAGCGCGCCGGCCTCCGGCGCCTGCAGCGACTGAGCGCGAATCCCGATGACCCACCTGACCCTTCTTGCGCGCTTCGCCGCGCCGTCGCTGCTCGCCGCCTTGCTGGCCGGCTGCGGCCATTCCGAACCCGCGGCCCAGGCCAGCGAGGCGAACTTCGCCCATGCCCTGAACGCGTACCTCGCCAAGCGCGGCGACCTCTGCCTCGACCGGAGCAGCTGGCCGGTGGACGTGACGCGCGCCGAGTTCACGCAGGGCTCGCGCAACGCCACGCAGTTGCCGGTGCTGGAGAAGCTGGGGCTGGTGGCCTCCACCGAGGTCGTGGTGGACGTGGCAGCCAGTGACGGGCACCCCTCCGAGCGCACCCAGGCGCGCCGGTACCGGCTGACCGACGCCGGCCGTGGCTACTACCTGGCGCGCGAACCGCACCAGCGCGCCACCGGCCGGCCGCAGGCGGACCACGACTTGTGCGCGGCCAGGCTCACGTTGCGCCGGGTACTGGCCTGGGAGCCGGCGACGACGCACGCCGTGGGCGCGGAAACGGTGGTCAGCTACACCTACAACATCGCGCCCGCGGCCTGGACCAACGACCCGGAGGCGCGGCGCGCGTTCCCGATGGTCGAGCGCATGGTGCGCGGCGAAGGGGTCGTGCGGCTGAAGGAGGGCATGGTCCTCACCAGCCAGGGCTGGCAAGCCAAGGACCTGTGAGCGCCGCACGGCCGCCCGAAGGTTACCCAGTGAGCATGAACGCCCGCATCGCCTTCACGCCGCAGCTGCGCGACTGGGTCCTGCAGAACGTCGACCGCGGCGTGCCGCCGGCGCCGCTGGTGCGCGACCTGGCGGAGCAGGGCTTCGACGCCCAGACGGCGGCCGCCGTCGTGGAAACGCTGTGGGCGGCCCGCGCCAGCGGGGCCCCGGTGCCCGCCGCCGAGATCGATCCGGGCCAGGTGCAGGCGGCCCGCTACCGGTACGATGCCGCGCGCCTGCCGGCGGGCAACGCCATAGCCGCGGGCGACCGCAGCGTGCGCGTCGCGCTGCGCTGCGAGCGCCCGGCGATGGCCGTGCTCGACGGCGTGCTCAGCCCGCAGGAATGCGACGAACTGGTGGCGCTGGCGCGGCCGCGCCTGCAAGCTTCCACCATCGTCGATCCCGCTTCCGGCGCGGATGTGGCCAGCCTGGGCCGCAGCAGCGAAGGCATGTTCTTCCGGCCGCAGGAGGGCCCGCTGGTGCAGCGCATCGACCGCCGGCTGTCACAGCTGATGGGCTTGCCGGTCGAGAACGGCGAGGGCCTGCAGGTGCTGCGTTATGGGAGCGGCGGCCTGAGCGCGCCGCACTTCGACTTCCTGCTGCCGGCCAACACGGCCAACCGCGCTTCGCTGGAGCGCAGCGGCCAGCGCGTCAGCACGCTGGTGATGTACCTCAACGACCCGGAGCAGGGCGGCGAAACCGTGTTTCCGGAAGCGGGCATCGCGGTGGCGCCGCGCAAGGGCAGCGCGCTCTACTTCGAGTACTGCAACGGCGCCGGCCAGCTCGATCCGCTGTCGCTCCACGCGGCGCTCCCGGTGCTGGCCGGCGAGAAATGGGTCGCCACCCGCTGGATGCGGCAACGCGCGTTCCGGCCCGCGGCCTGAGCAGGGCGCAAGGACGCGCCGCCGGCCCTGGCGCGCCCGCCTACTTGCTTTCGAAGGGACCGGCCTGGACGAAGGCGCCGCCCTGGAACTGCGCCGCTTTGTCCCCGGGCGCGGCGCGCTGCGCGGCTTCGATGCGCTCGCGGAACGGC
>JAQGMU010000061.1 GCA_028292195.1 Ramlibacter sp.
CCACGCCGATCTCGGTGGTGAGCCACTTGCAGAAGTCCGCCTCGCC
Source organism: Ramlibacter sp. (assembly GCA_028292195.1). GTDB lineage: Bacteria > Pseudomonadota > Gammaproteobacteria > Burkholderiales > Burkholderiaceae_C > Ramlibacter. The sequence continues at coordinate 47 of JAQGMU010000061.1, forward strand.
CAGGTCGCTGACCGACGAGATCTCCACGCACTGGAAATAGCTGCCCTGGCTGGGCAACAGCCTGAATCGCGTGCGCGCCAGCCCTTCGCGGAACAAGTCGCGCTTGCGCTGGTAGAACGCCGGCAGCTGCAGGTAAGGCTCGGGCGAGGCCATGTACGCCGCCAGGCCGTATTGCATCGGCGTGTTGACCGTGAAGACGTTGAACTGGTGCACCTTGCGGAATTCGGCCGTCAGGGCGGCCGGCGCCGCCACGTAGCCGATCTTCCAGCCGGTCACGTGGTAGGTCTTGCCGAAGCTGGAAACGATCAGCGAACGGGCCGCCAGCCCGGGAAAGCGGGCGGCGCTCTGGTGCAACTGGCCGTCGAACACCATGTGTTCGTAGACTTCGTCGCTGATCACGAAGACGTCGGTGGGCGCCAGCAGGTCCTGCAGCTGCAGCATCTCCTCGCGCGTCCAGACCGTGGCACTGGGGTTGTGCGGCGAATTCACCAGGATGGCGCGCGTGCGCGGCGACAGTGCCGCGGCGATCTTGCCGAAGTCCGGGCGGAAGGTGCCGGGCGTGAGCGGAACCCGCACCACCGTGCCGCCGGCCAGCTCGATATTGGGCACGTAGCTGTCGTAGCACGGCTCCAGCACGATCACCTCGTCGCCAGGCTTCACGATCGCCAGCACCGCGGTGATGATCGCCTGGGTGGCGCCGGCGGTGATGGTGACCTCCGTCGCCAGGTCGTACTTGCGGCCGTAGATCGCCTCGACCTTGGCTGCCACCGCTTCGCGCAGCAGCGCAATGCCCGGCATGGGCGGGTACTGGTTCAGGCCCATGGCCATGGCCTGCGTCACGGCCTCGACCAGCCTGGGATCGCATTCGAAATCGGGAAAGCCTTGCCCCAGGTTCACGGCGCCCTTTTCGGCGGCCAGCGCGGACATCACCGTGAAGATGGTGGTGCCCATGGTGGGAAACTTGGTGTCTATGGGCGGCGTGCGTTCGGTGCTCATGGCGGACGGCGGGGAAGGTTCAGAGATCGTAGTCGTTGCCGTGGCCGGCCATGGCTTTCGCGATCAGGTTGCGGTCGAGGCGGTCGGACAGGAGTTCGGCGAAGCGGAACACGAAGGTGCGCAGGTAGGCGCCGCGCTTGAACGCGACCCGCGCCAGGTTCTGGCCGAACAGGGTGCCCAGCGGCCGCACCGCCAGGTCGTTGTTGCTGCCGTCGTCGCGCACCGCCATTTCAGCGACGATGCCGATCCCCAGTCCGAGGCGCACGTAGGTCTTGATCACGTCGGAGTCGATCGCCTCCAGCGCGATCGTCGGCTTCAGCTTGCGCTGGGCGAAGGCGGTGTCGATCCGCGTGCGGCCGGTGAAGGAAGGGTGGTAGGTCACCAGCGGCTCGGCGGCGATGTCCTCCAGCGTGATGCGTTCCTTCTTGGCAAGCGGGTGTCCCTGCGGCAGCACCAGCACGTGCTGCCACTCGTAGCAGGGCAGGGTGACCAGGTCCGGGTAGTCGGACAGCGATTCGGTGGCGATGCCGATCTCGGCGACTTCGTCCATCACCATGCGCGCCACCTGGTCGGGCGAGCCCTGGTGCAGGCTGACCGAGACCTTGGGATATTGCTCGCGCAGCTTGGCCACCGGGATCGGCAGCACGTAGCGGGCCTGGGTGTGGGTGGTGGCGATCGACAGCGTGCCGCTGTCCTGGGCGCTGAACTGCTCGCCGATGCGCTTCAGGTTGCCGACCTCGCGCATGATCAGCTCGATGCTTTTCAGGACGTGCTGGCCGGGTTCGGTGACGCGCTTCAGGCGCTTGCCGTGGCGGGCGAAGATCTCGACGCCCAGTTCTTCTTCCAGCTCGATGATGGCCTTGGAGACGCCCGGCTGGGAGGTGTGCAGCGCTTTGGCTGCTTCCGTCAGGTTCAAGTTGCGCCGCACCGCTTCCTGGACGAAGCGAAACTGATGCAGATTCATATTGAATTTCTTCTAAGAGAGAAATTCATTATGCCGTGCCGCCTTATTCCATTGCAATCCGTGCGATGAGATCCAGCACCCGTGCGTCCTCCCCGACAGCTTGCTGCAAGACGAAGCGCACCGTCGGCTGCAACTGCTGCATCTGGCGCACCAAAGCGGGCAGGTCCTCGCGCGCGTGCCGGCCGCTGCCGAGGAACATCGGCACGATCGTCACCTCGGTGGCGCCGGCCGCCACCAGCTCGCCGGCCGCCGTGCCGAGGTCGGGCGTGTCCAGTTCCAGGTAGGCGCAGCGCACGGGCACGCCGGGCTGCAGCGCCCGCAGCCGGGCCGCCACGGCCTCCATCGGCAGCCGCCACAGCGGGTCGCGCGAACCGTGCCCGAACAGGACGATGGCGCGGGGCATCAGCGGCGCAAGACCAGGAAGCCGAAGGCCCCGAGCGACAGCAAGCTGTAGATCAGGCCGGGCGCCCCCGCCGCCAGCCAGGGCAGCCAGTTGCGCAGGTTGCCGATGTAGCCGAACACGTTGTTCAACAGGAAGAAGCTGATGCCGATCAACACCCCGCCGAACACGTAGCTGGTGATGCCGCCGGTGCGGAAGTGCAGGTAGGCGAAGGGCAGGGCCAGCACCACCATCACCAGGCAGGACAGCGGGTAGAACACCTTGCGCCAGAACTCGATCTCGTAGCGCTGCGAGGTCTGCCCGTTCGCGTCGAGGTGGCGGATGTACTGGAAGAGGTCGATGGTGCCCATGCGATCGGGCTTGAGGAGCGCGACCGAAACCATTTCCTGCGTGATCTCGGTCGGCCACCGCAGGCTGGGGATCTTCACGCGGTCGACTTTGGCCGCATCGTTCCCCGACCCGCTGAACTCGTTGCGTTCGACGCCTTCGAGCGCCCACGAGGCGTCGTCCGCGAACCGGCCCCTGGCCGCCTGGGTGACGGAAACGAGAAAGCCCCGTGAATCGGATTCGAAGATGCGGATGTCCTGCATGTCGCCCTCGGGGGTCAGCGACTTCACATTGACGTTGTACGTGTGATAGGGCTGCCTTTCCTTCAGCCAGGCGCCGGTCTGGCCCACGCTGATGCGCCCCTCCAGCCGGGCCTTCAGCATCTGCCCGGCGCGGTCCGCCGCGGGCGCCAGGTAGTCGCCGGCCGCGAAAGTCAGCACCGCGAACGCCAAGCCCAGGGCCAACAAGGCTCGCAGCGCGCGCCAGGGCCCCAGCCCGCTCGTGCGCAGGATGGTGTATTCCGAGCTCTGCGCAAAGCGCGCCATGACGAAGATGGTCCCGATCAGCACCGCGATCGGCAGCAGCTCGTACATGTGGCTCGGGATCATCAGCGTCACATAGGCGAGCGCCTGGGTGAGCTGGTAGCCGGTCGCGCCGCGGCCGACGTTGGGCAATTCGTCCACGAAATCGAAGAAGAAGAACAGGGCGAGGAAGCCGATGGTGACGAACAGGACCGCCGCCAGCACTTCCATGTAGATGAGGCGCCGGATCGTCCTCACGCCGCCGTCTCCGCGCGGGGCCGCACGCGCATGAGGTGGCGCCAGGTCCAGTTGTTGTGCTGCTTGGCCAGCCACAGCATGGACACGAGGAGCACGCCGCCGTGCAGGCCGATGAGGAACCCGCCGAAGCTCGCGCGGCCGGAAGTGACCCAGCTCTGGCCCAGGTTCAACAAGTTGAAGTACACGACGAAAGCGAAGAGCGCGAAGACCAGGTTGCCGCTGCGTCCCGCGCGCGGGTTGACGTTGGAGACCGTGACCGCAATCACGACGAAGTTGAACGCGGCCAGCGCGAGGCCGAGCCGCCAGCACAGCTCTCCCAGGTTTGCCAGCGTCGGCTCCATGACGAGCGCATACGTCGACCGCGACTTGGCGGGGATGATGTCGCCGGCGGCCAGCTCGTTCGCGCCGATCCGGGTGGCGTATTCCTCGAACTCGCTGATCTTCAGCTGCGCGCCGCCGTCGGTCGTCGTCTCCAGCCGCTGGCCGTTGGCGAGCAGCAGGAACTGGCCGTCGCCGAT
>JAQGMU010000068.1 GCA_028292195.1 Ramlibacter sp.
TTGCGATTCGGTCATGCGCGCTCCAGCTGCTCGAAGGCTTCCGTGAAGAAGCGCGGGCCGCCGAAGTTGCCTGACTTGAGCGCCAGGTGCAGTCCTTCCGGCGCCAGCGCGGGGCGGGCATGGCACCACGGCACGCCGGGCGCGATCTGCGGGCCGATGCGCAGGCGCGAGATGCCGAGGACCTGGACGCAGGCGCCCGAGGTCTCGCCGCCGGCCACCACCAGTTGCCCCACCCCCTGTTGAACCAGGCCGCGCGTGACACCGGCCAAGGCCAGCTCCACCAGCGCGCCCGCGCGCTCGACGCCCAGCCTGCCTTGCGCGGCGCGCACTGCGTCGGGTTCCGCCGTGGCGTAGACCAGCACCGGGCCCCGCGCCAGCCGTGGCTGGGCCCAGGCCAGCGCCTGGCCGATCACGTCGGCGCCGGCCGCAAGCTGCAGCGGGTCGATGGCGAAACCCTCGCCCCCGGCATCGATGAAGTTGCGCACCTGCGCATTGGTCGCCACCGAACAGCTGCCCGACACGATCGCGCGCAGGCCACGCGCAGCGGGCAGGCGGGCGGCGGCGGCGCCATCGCCTTCGCGCAGGCCGAAGTTTTGCGGCAGCCCGATCGCGATGCCGGAGCCCGCCGTCACCAGCGGCATGCCGGCCCAGGCCGGGCCGGCGGCCAACAGTTCGGCGTTGCTGGTGGCGTCGACCACCGCGACCTGCACGCCCTGCTCGCGCAGCTGCGCGATGCGTTCGGCGATGCCGGCCGGCCCGCGCGCCACGCTGCGGTAGTCGATCAAGCCGACCTTGCGCTTCGTCTGCGCCTGCAGCACGCGGACCAGGTTGGAGTCCGTCATCGGCGTCAGCGGGTGATTGCGCATGCCGGATTCGTGCAGCAGCTCGTCGCCCACGAACAGGTAGCCCTTGAACACCGTGCGGCCGTTGTCGGGAAAGGCCGGGCAGGCGATGGTGAAGTCGCAGCCCAGCGCGTCCATCAAGGCATCGGTCACCGGGCCGATGTTGCCGGCCGGCGTCGAGTCGAAGGTGGAGCAGTACTTGAAATAGGCCTGTTGCGCACCCTGTGCCCGCAGCCATTGCAGCGCCTGCAGGCTCTGGGCCACGGCTTCGGCGGCGGGAATGGTGCGGCTCTTGAGCGCGACGACCACCGCATCGGCGGGCTCGTCCAGCGGGCCGTCGGGCACGCCGATGGTCTGCACCACCCGCATGCCGCCACGCACCAGGTTGTTGGCGAGGTCGGTGGCGCCCGTGAAGTCGTCGGCGATGCAGCCGAGGGCTGGTTTGCTCATGGTGCGCAGCTTAACGCGCCGCCGGCGCCACGGCCGCACCCTCGATGCCGTGGCGCGCCAGGGCCTGCAACACGAAGCCGGAGGACTTCATCTCCTCGACAAACGCACGCAAGGCCTCTGCCACGGCCTCGCGGTCCTTAGGCACGCCCATCGCCTGCTGGATCACCATGAAGCGCCCCGGCAGCAGCCGCAGGCCGCCCAGGCGGGAGGAGTCGGATTCGAGTTGCTGCTTGACGCCGGCCGCCACCTCGGCACCGGTTTGCAGGAAGTGATCGACGACCGCCTGCGAGCTGGCCGTCCGGACGATCTCGGCCTGCTTCAACTCGCGCGTGAGGTACAGGTCGTAGGCGCTGCCCTGGCCGACCACCACGCGGGTGCCGGCGCGGTCGACTTCCTCGTTGGAGCGCAGCGGGGAGGCGTCCTTCACCAGGTAGGCGCCTTCGATCAACACATAGGCCGCCGTGAAGGCAATGCCGTCGCCGCGCTTCGGGTCGATCGCGAAGAAGCCGAGGTCGGCCTGCTGCTGCCGGACCGCCTCCACCGATTCGGCAGCCGTGGCGAACACCAGCAGTTGCACCTCCGCGCCCAGCCGGCGGGCGAACTCGCGGGCCAGGTCGACCGAGACGCCGGCCGCGCCGCCGTCGTCGGTGCGGCGCGCCAGGATCGCGTTGCCGACGTTGATGGAGACGCGCAGCTTGCCGCTTGGCGCGGCCTGGGCCAGGAGTTGGGCAATCGAGCTCATGCTGAAATCCTACAGGCGTCCAAGCGCGCCCGCGAGCTCAATTCTCGCGCTTGAAGTTGATCGCCTTCGCCACGCCCAGCCACTGCTCGCGATCGGCCTTGAGGAATTTCGCGAAGTCGGCCGGCGCGCTCAGGATAGGTTCGAAGCCGTCGCCGACCATCTTGTCGCGCACGGCCGCCGGCCGCACGCCGGCGCTGATGCTTCGCGCGATGCGCTCGACCAGTTCGGGCGCCATGTTGGCCGGGCCGAACAGGCCGTACCAGGTGGTGAGGTTCAGGCCGTCGAGACCCTGCTCGGCGAAGGTCGGCACCTCGGGCGCCAGCGGCGAGCGCGTGGGCGAGGCCACGGCCAGCGCGCGCAGGCGGCCCGACTTCACGTGCTGCAGCACGGCGGCCGGCGTCGAGAAGCCGATCTGCACCTGGCCGGACAGCAGGTCGATGACGGCCGGGCCGCTACCCTTGTAGGCCACGTGCGTCACCTGGATGCCGGCGCGCCGCAGGAACACTTCCATCGCGAAATGGGTGATGCCGCCGGTGCCGCCGGAGGCGTAGTTCAGCGCCTTGGGCCTGGCCTTGGCCGCGGCGATCAGCTGCGGCAAGGTGTCGATCCTGGTCTCGGCGTTCGACAGCAGCAGCAGCGGGGTCGAGGCCAGCATCGAGATCGGCGTGAAGTCCTTCTGCGCGTCGAATACGTATTTGTTGAGCAGCGTCGCGTCGAGGAACTGCGACACGCTCATGAAGCCGAGCGTGTAGCCGTCCGGCGGCGCGGCGGCCAGCATGTCGAGGCCGATCATGCCGGAGGCGCCTGAGCGGTTGTCGACCACCACCGGCTGCTTCCAGGCCTCGCCGGCCACCTTGGCGAAGGAACGGGCGGCGGCGTCGGTGCCGGCGCCCGCCGAGGTGGGAACGATCCAGCGCACCGGCTTGTTGGGGTAGTCGGCCAGCGCGTTCTGGGCGCGCGCCGCGAAGGCGGAAGCGAACAGCGCGGCGGGCAGCGCGAGGCGCGCGCGCATCGGCAACATGGCGCCGCGGCCGCAGTGGAATGCGTTCATGTCCTGGTCTCCTCGCCTGGAAAACACGCAGGCGTCGTTGTGCGCGGTGATGCTAGCATGCCAATACACATGGCACCTCCTTCGCACCGTTCGACCTTGCGCCGCCTCCTCGAGCGCGGCTCCGTGGTCCGCCTGCCCGGCGCCTACGACGGGCTGTCGGCGCGCATCGCCCAGCAGATCGGCTTCCCCGCCGTGGCCTTCTCCGGCAACGCGGTTTCGGCCAGCATCCTCGGCGCGCCCGACATCGGCGTTCTCGGCATGGCCGAAGTGGTGGAGCACGCCGGCCGCATCGCGCGCAACCTGCAGATCCCGCTGCTGTGCGATGCCGACACCGGCTACGGCGGCGTGATGAACGTGGTGCGCACGGTGCGCGAGTTCGAGGCCGCCGGCATTGCCGGCATCCACATCGAGGACCAGGTCACGCCCAAACGCTGCGGCCTGCTGCCGCAGGGCATTCCGGTCATCTCCTCGGAAGAACAGGCGGCGAAGATCCGCGCCGCCGTGGAGGCCCGGCAGTCGCCGGACTTCGTCATCATCGCCCGCACCGACGCCAAGTCGATGCACGGGCTGGAGGACGCCGCCGCCCGGGCGCGCGCCTGCATCGAAGCAGGAGCGGACGCGGCGCTGGTGATGGGCGCCAACACGCCCGAGGAACTGCGCTACGTGGCCGGCGTGGTCCGCGCGCCGCTGGTGGCGGTGATCCAGGAAGCGCCGCCGACCACGCTGCTGACCGACGACATGCTCAATGCGGTAGGTTGTGCACTCGCCATCCACGCCGGCGTCGTCCGCTACGCGGTGGTGAAGGCGCTGCAGGACGCGCTCGGCGCGCTGCATCGCGACGGCAACACCGAGGCCGTGCGCGCGCAGATGGGAAGCTTCGGCGACTACAACGGCGTGCTGGGGCTGGACGACTGGCTGGCGCTGGAAGAGCGCTACCTCGGCGCGGCGCCCAAGGCGCGGTAGCAAGCACCATGGCCCGCACGCTGTTCGACAAGATCTGGGACTTCCACCACGTGGGGCAGCGGGGCGACGGCCGCGAGCTGCTCTACATCGACCGCCACGTGGTGCATGAACTGCACGCGCCGCACGCCTTCGGCGAGCTCGACGCCAAGCAGCACGCGGTGCGGCGGCGCGACCTGACGCTGGTGGTGCAGGACCACACGGTGCCCACCAAACCCGGCATGCCGCTGCGCTCGGCCCACATCGACGCCACCCGGCTCGGCGCGGCCCGCCACGCGCTCTCGCTGGTCGACGTCGAAGCACCGGAGCACGGCATCGTGCACGTCGTTTCGCCGGAGCTGGGCATCGCCCTGCCCGGCCTCACGCTCGCCTGCCCAGACAGCCACGCATCCACCGTCGGCGCGCTCGGCTGCCTGGCCTTCGGCTGCGGCACTTCGGAGCTGGTGCACGTGCTCAGCACGCAGGTGATGGCCATGGCCAGGCCGCGGCAGATGCGCATCAACTTCACCGGCCGGCTGGCGCCCGGCGTCGGTGCGAAAGACCTCGCGCTGCACCTGATCCGCACCGTGGGCGTCGATGCCGGCCGCGGCTACGCCGTGGAATACGCCGGCGAGGTGATCCGCGCGATGGACGTCGAGGCGCGCATGACCTTGTGCAACATGACCATCGAATGGGGCGGCCGCACCTGCCTCATTGCGCCCGACGAGGCCACCTTCGCCTGGTGCCGCGGCCGCCCGAATGCGCCCGCGGGCGCCGCCTGGGACGAAGCGGTGACCTGGTGGCGCACGCTGGCCACCGATACCGATGCGCGCTTCGACCACGAACTCACGATAGCTTGCAGCCACGTCGCGCCGCAGGTCACCTGGGGCACGGACCCGTCGCAGGCGATCGCGGTCGACGAATGCGTGCCGGTGCCGGCGGCGGGGCCGGCCGACTCGCAGGCCCGCACCCAGGGCGCGCTCGACTACATGGGCCTGGCAGCGGGCGCAGCGCTGGCCGGCGTGCCTGTGGACCGGGTGTTCATCGGCTCCTGTTCCAACAGCCGCCTGAGCGACCTGCGCAGCGCCGCCGCCGTGATCGGCCAGCACAAGGTGGCGCCAGGCGTGAAGGCCATCGTGGTGCCCGGCTCCAGCAGCGTCAAGCGCCAGGCCGAGGCCGAGGGGCTGGACCGCATCTTCCTGGCCGCCGGCTTCGAATGGCACAACGCCGGCTGCTCGATGTGCGCCGGCGCCAACGGCGACATCGGCGCGCCGGGCGAGCGCTGCGTGGCTACCAGCAACCGCAATTTCGAGAACCGCCAAGGCCGCGGCGTTCGCACTCACCTGGCCAGCCCGGTGATGGCGGCGGCCGCGGCACTGGCCGGCAGGATCGTCGACGTGCGCGACTGGCTGCCGGCAGGCAAGGACTGAGATGGAACCTTTCCTCAGCGTGACCGGCGCCGCGGCGCCCCTGCCCCTGGACGACGTCAACACCGACCAGGTGATTCCGTCGGCCTGGCTGAAGGACCTGAACGCCGACCTGGCCGAGGGCTTCCTCGCCTACATGCGGCGCGCGCCCGACGGCACGCGCAACACCGGCTTCGTGCTGGAGCGGCCGCAGTTCGCGCGCGCGCCGATCCTGGTGACGGGCGCCAATTTCGGCTGCGGCAGCTCGCGCGAGCATGCCGTGTGGGCGCTGCGCGCCTTCGGCGTGCGCTGTGTCATCGGAGCCAGTCCCGCCGAATTCTTTCGCGAGAACTGCCTGAAGAACGGCGTGCTGCCGGTCACCCTGGACGCCGGCGACATGCAGCAGCTGATGGCGCAGGTACTGCAAGCGGACGGCCACACGCCGTTCACGGTGGACCTGCAGGCCTGCGAGATCCGCGGGCCCGGCGGCTTCCGCCTGCCTTTCGAGATCGGCGCCGGCGAACGCGCCGCGCTGCTGGAAGGCCTGGACGACATCGGCATGACGCTGAAGTCGCTGCCGGCGATCGAAGCGTGGGAAGCCCGCGTGGCGCGCGAGCGGCCGTTCGTGCAGGCCGCGATCGCGACTCTCAAGCCGCCTCCAGCGTAGGGTGTGCAAAGCTCCGGCTTTGCGCACCAGCGAACCGATGGTGCGCAGCCAGGCTGCACACCCTACGGACTTCACGCGGGCGGCGCTGTCGCCCCCACGAACGCAAGCACCTCGTCGCGCACCGGCGCCGGATGCAGGACCCGGCCGCGCCCAGCGCCTGGCGTCAGGCCGGCGCCATCAGCGTGAAGCCCCGCTGCGGCAGCCGCAGCGACAGCGCCGCCGCCGCCAGCAGCAGCACGCCAGCCATGCCGAACGCCACCCAGTGGGTGCCGAAGTGCTCGTAGCCCCAGCCTCCCAGCCAGGAGCTGAGCATGCCGCCGACCTGGTGGCCCAGGTACGCCAGGCCGTACAGCACGCCCACCAGCCGCACGCCGTAGACGTCGGCCAGGATCGCCGACGACAGCGCGATGCTGCCGGCCCAGACCAGGCCGCCGAGGGTGGCCGCCGCATACAGCTCGAAATGCGTGCCCACCGCGGCCAGCGCGAAGAAGCCGAGGCCGCGTACCGAATAGATGACGGCCAGCAGCTTGCGGCGCGGCAGGCGGTCGGCCAGCCGGCCCAGCACCAGCGTACCGCCGATCGCGACCATCCCGATGACGCCTATGCCCCAGGCGCTGTGCATGGCGTCGAAGCCATGGTCCATCAGCATCGGCACGCCGTGGGTGCCCAGCAGGTTCATGCTGAAACCGCAGGCAAACAGGCCCAGCACGATCTGCCAGAACGGCCGGGTGCGCAGCACCTCGCGCACCGGCAGGCTGAGCGCCGGCGTGCCTTGGCTGGCCGCGCGCGCCGCGATTTCGCCGGCGTCCAGGTCGGTGTGCTCGGGGGCGTCGTCGCGCATCACCAGCAGCGCCACCGGCACCGCGAACAGCGTGAAGGCGCAGGCAAAGCCGAGCAGCGTGGCGCGCCAGCCGAAGTGGCCGATGGCGAAGGCCAGCGCCGGCGTCATCACCGCCATGCCGGCCATGGAGCCGGTGGAGAGGAAGAACAGTGCCATGCCGCGCCGGCGCGTGAACCAGTGGCTGATGACGGGCGTCAGGGCCACCGGGCTGGTAAATCCCAGGCCCACCGACAGCAGCACGCCGAACGACAGCAGGAAAGCGAGCGGCTGCCGCGCATTCACGGTCAGGAGCACGGCCAGCATCACCAGCGCGGTGCCGAGCAGCAGCACGAAGCGGGTGCCGCGCCGCGCCACCAGCCAGCCGGCCACGGGCATCGCCAGGCCGTAGCAGATCATGCCGACCGCGACGATGCCGGCCAGCAGGCTGCGGCTGAAGCCCAGGTCCTGTGCGACCGGCAGGAAGAACGGGCCGATGCCCAGGCGCATGCCGACCGAGAGCAGTGTCAGCAAGGCCGCCGCCACGACGATGTTCCAGCCGAAATACCAGCGTTCGGAGCGCTCGGGCGTGGCCACTTCAAGTCTCATCCGGGGAGTATGCCTGCCGCGCTATAGGACGCGTCCTATGCCCCATCGGTGCGCGCCCACTTGGCGGATGGCGGGGCGACTAGGCGCGAATGGTGTGCCGGCTGATGGCTGGAGGCTCGTGCGTCGCCGATAGTTCAATCAAGCCAAACGAGCACGAACCGGGGAGATCCGAAATGAACGCCACCAACGCCAGCGCAAGTGCCAACCACCAGCTCTGCTTCCGTTCGCTGTTCCACAGCGGCCGCGGCTTCGCCTTTCCCTGCGATCCGAGGGGCCAGGTCGACCTCGACCAGATGAGCGAGACCGCCCGCAACAACTACTTCTTCGCCCGCGCCATGGTCGGCCGCGAGCTGTCGGTTCCCGCCGTCGAGGCGGCCGAGCTGCACTAAGCCCTGTTCAGCACGACGTGTTGCGCGTGGGCGGTGCCCACGTGCCGCGTGCAGCGAAAGCCGAGTTGGGTGAGGTCGATGCCCGACAGCAATGCTTCCCCGCTGCCCAGCAGGCTCGGCGCCTGTGCCAGGTGAATCTCGTCCAGCAGTCCGGCCTGAAGGTACTGCCGGACCGTAGACACCCCGCCCCCCACTCGCACATCCTTTCCCGCCGCTGCTTCCCTGGCGCGCTCCAGCGCCTCGTGGATGCCGCCGGTGACGAAGTGGAAGACCGTTCCGCCCTTCATCGTGATGGACTCGCGCGGGTGATGCGTCAGCACGAAAGTCGGGACGTGGTACGGCGGCGAGTCGCCCCACCAGCCTTTCCAGTTGTCGTCCGGCCACGGGCCGCGCACCGGGCCGAACATGTTGCGGCCGAGGATCCAGGCGCCCATGTTGTCGAAACTCGCGCGGGCGAACGCATCGTCCTCGTCCGTGTCGCCGCCTTCGCCGCCCACCATGTGCTGGAAGGTCCGGGTGTGGAAGAACCATCCGTGCAGCGTGCGGCCGCCGACGCCCAGCGGGTCTTCCAGGCTTTGCCGCGGCCCGGCGCCGAAGCCGTCGATGGAGACCGAAAAAGCCAGGACCTTGAGCTTCGACATGCAGTTCCCTTCGCCACAACGGCCGCCAGCGTAACGCAAGCCCGGGCGGCAGGCTGTCAGGCGACGCGCCGCCAAGGCTGACCGGGCATTGCGGCCGTAGCGGGCAAGGCCCGCTGCGTCATGGTAAGGTCACGCCCCTAGGGTAAACCCTAGGCTTCTGCGCACCTCCTCGCGCAGCCCAACTCCAGCAACCATGACCACATCCCCCCTGCGTTCGCCGCAGGACCTCACCCTTGCGCCTTCCGCGCCTTCCTCGCCTTCCTCGACCGCCGCCAACGCCACGCTGATGCGTGCGGTGCTGGCCCTGGGCGTCGGCGGCTTCTCGATCGGCACCGGCGAATTCGTCATCATGGGCCTGCTGCCCGAAGTGGCACGCGACATCGATGTCACCATCCCGCAAGCCGGCCACCTGATCAGCGCGTACGCGCTCGGCGTGGTGATAGGCGCGCCTTTGCTGGCCGTGCTGGCCGCGGGCTGGGGGCGCCGGGCGCTGCTGATCGCGCTGATGGGCGCCTATGCCGTGGGCAACTTCGCCTCGGCGCTGGCGCCGGGCTATCTCTCGCTGAACCTGATGCGCTTCTTCACAGGGCTGCCGCACGGCACCTATTTCGGCGTGGCCGCGCTGGTGGCCGCGACCCTGGCGCCGCCGGGGCGGCGGGCGCAAGCCGTCGGGCTGGTGATGCTGGGGCTCACCGGCGCCACGCTGGTGGGCGTGCCGATCGCCGCCATGCTGGGCCAGCAACTCGGCTGGCGGGCGGCGTTCGTCTTCGTCGGCCTGATCGCGGTGCTGGCCATGGTGCTGCTGCGGCGTTGCGTGCCCGACCTGCCGGCGGCGGCCGGCGCCGGCCCGCTGCGCGAACTGCAGGCGCTGCGCAACAAGCACGTCTGGCTCACGCTGGGCATAGGCGCCATCGGCTTCGGCGGCATGTTCTCGGTCTTCAGCTACATCAAGCCGACGCTGACCGAAGTGGCGGGCGTGTCGCTGCACGGCGTGCCTTTCGTGCTGGCGCTGTTCGGCCTGGGCATGGTGGGCGGCAACCTGGTCGGCGCGCGGCTGGCCGACAAGTCGGTGATGCGCACCATCGGCGGCCTGCTGCTGTGGTCGGTGCTGGTGCTGGGCGGCTTCGTCTTCGCCGCGCAGCACGCGCTGACCGCGGCCATCGCCACCTTCCTGGTCGGCACCATCGTCGCCATCGGCCCGGCGCTGCAGATCCGGCTGATGGACGTTGCGGGCGAAGCGCAGACGCTGGCCGCGGCGCTGAACCATTCGGCCTTCAATACCGCCAACGCCCTGGGCGCGTGGCTGGGCGGCGTGGCCATCAGCGCTGGCCTGGGCTGGACGTCGACCGGATGGGTCGGGGCCCTGCTGGCGATGGCGGGCTTCGGGGTGTTCTGGCTGGCCTTGGCGGCGTCGAGGGCTCCGGCCTCGTCCTAGGGCAAGCCCGGCATCACGTCAATTGGACTCGGTCCAACCGCCGCCCAGCGACCGATACAGCAGCACCTGGTTCTGCAGCCGCGCCAGCCGCGTCAGCACCAGCGCCTGCTGCGCGGCGAACAGCGAGCGCTGGGCGTCCAGCAGGTCCAGGAAGCTGGACACGCCGTTCTCGTAGCGCAGCCGCGCCAGCCGGTAGCGCACGGCCTCGGCTTCGACCAGTCGGGCCTGCGCCCCGACCTGGTCGCCGTAGGTGGCGCGGCCGGCCAGGGCGTCGGCGACTTCGCGGAAGGCCGACTGGATGGCGCGCTCGTACTGCGCCACTGCGATGTCGCGGCCGACCTGCGCCGAGGCCAGCCCGGCGCGGTTGCGGCCGGCGTCGAAGATCGGCTGCAGCAGCGCAGGCGCCACCGTGTAGCCCCAGGCGCCGCCGCTGAACAGGCCGTTCAGGTCGCTGCTGGCCGTGCCCACGCCGGCGGTCAGCGAGATGCGCGGGAAGAAGGCCGCCCGCGCCGCGCCAATGTTGGCGTTGGCCGCCACCAGCTGCTGCTCCGCCTGCCGCACGTCGGGCCGCCGCACCAGCACTTCCGACGGCAGGCCCGCCGGCACGTCCGGCAGCCGCACGTCGGCGGTGGTCACCCCAGTCTCGAGGGTCGCCGGCACGGCTTCGCCGACCAGGAGCGCCAGTGTGTTGATGTCCAGCGCCCGCTGCCGCTGCAACTGCGCCAGCGTGACACGGGCGCTTTCGTACAGCGACTCGGCTTGCCGGAAATCGATCTCCGACGACGCGCCGTTCTCGAAGCGCAGCTTCGTCAGGCGCAGCGACTCCTCGCGCGTGGACAGTGTCTGCCGCGTCAGCACCAGCAGTTCCTCGTCGGCCGCCAGGTTCAGCCAGGTGTTGGCGACGGTGGCGACCAGGCTGACCTGCGCCGCCTTGCGGCCTTCCCCGGTGGCGAGGAACTGCGCCAGCGCGACTTCGCTCAGGCTGGCGATGCGGCCGAAAAAATCGATCTCCCAGGCGCTGAACGCGATGCCGGCGCTGTAGGAAGTGGCAGTACCGCCGGAAGTGGTCGGCACGCGCGAGCCGTTCGCTTGCAGGCCCACGGTGGGGAAACGGTCGGCGCGGCGGATGTCGTACTGGGCCCGCGCCTGCTCGATGTTGAGGATGGCGATGCGCAGGTCGCGGTTGCTGCGCAATGCGGTGGCGATCAGGCCGCGCAGCGACGCGTCGGCGGCGAAGAACTGCTGCCAGTCGAGGTCGGCAGCGGCCGGCCCCTCCTGCGCCGCCGGGTAGGGGAAGGCGCCGGGCACGGGCGCCTCCGGGCGCTCGTACCTGGGCATCATCGAACAGCCGGCCAGCGCGATCGCGGCGGCCGCGGCCAGGGACAACCTGAAGGACGAATTCATACCTGGTCTCCCGCGGTCGCCCCTGCGGGCATTTCGTGCCCGAGCTCGTGGGTGTAGAGCTTGCGCTGGCGCTCGCTGCCCTTGAAGTAGCCGCGCACGAGGACGAAGAACACCGGCACGAAGAAGATCGCCAGGCCGGTGCCGGTCAGCATGCCGCCCAGCACGCCGGTGCCGATGGCACGCTGGCTGGCCGAGCCGGCGCCGCCGGCGAGCACCAGGGGCAGCACGCCCAGGCCGAATGCCATCGAGGTCATGATGATGGGGCGGAACCGCAGGCTCGCCGCCGTCAGCGCCGCCTCGACCACGCCCTTGCCCTGCGCCTGCAGGTCCTTGGCGAATTCGATGATCAGGATGGCGTTCTTGGCCGACAGGCCGATGATGGTGATCAGGCCGACCTGGAAGTAGACGTCGTTGGCATAGCCTCGCAACAGCGTGGCCAGCAGTACCCCCAGCACGCCGAGCGGCACCACCAGGATCACCGCGAGCGGGATCGACCAGCTCTCGTACAGCGCCGCCAGGCACAGGAACACGGCCAGGATGGCGAAGCCGTAGAGGATCAGCGCCTGCGAGCCGGCGAGCTTTTCCTCGCGCGACTGGCCGGTCCATTCATAGGCGAAGCCGGCCGGCAGCTGCGCGGCCAGGCGTTCCATTTCGTCCATCGCGGCGCCGGTGCTGTAGCCCGGTGCCGCGCCGCCGGAAATGCGCATCGCGGGATAGCCGTTGTAGCGGATGGTCTGCATGGGGCCGTTCACCCAGTGGCAGGTGACGAAGGCCGACAGCGGCAAGGCCTTGCCCTGGCTGTTGACGACGTTCAGCCGCAGCAGGTCTTCCGGCTGCATGCGTGCCGGCGCGTCGGCCTGCACCACCACCCGCTGCAGGCGGCCGCGGTTCGGGAAGTCGTTGACGTAGGCCGAGCCCAGCGCCGTCGACAGCAGGCTGTTGATGGCGTCGAAGGAGACGCCCAGCGCATTGGCCTTGTCGCGGTCGATCTCCAGCTGCAGCTGCGGCGCGTCCTCCAGGCCGTCGGCGCGCACCTGCGTCAGGATCTTGCTCTTGCCGGCCTCCGCCAGCAGCTGGTTGCGCGCCGCCACCAATGCGTCGCGGCCGTTGCCGCCGCGGTCCTGCAGCCGGAAGCTGAAGCCCGAGGCGGTGCCCAGCTCGGGAATCGGCGGCGGGCTGAGCGGGAAGATGAAGGCGTCGCGGATGCCGGAGAACGCACCGAAGGCGCGGCCGGCCAGCGCGCCGGCCGACTGGCTTTCCTGCTTGCGGTCCTTCCAGTCCTTCAGCGTGACGAAGGCCAGCGCCGCGTTCTGGCCGGGGCCGGAGAACGAGAAGCCCAGCACGCCGACCATGCTCTGCACCTCGGGCTGCTTGAGCACCCAGCCTTCGACCTGCTCCATTACTTTCTGCGTGCGCTCCAGCGTGGCGCCGGGCGGCAGCTGCACGTTTACCAGCAGGTAGCCCTGGTCTTCCTGCGGCAGGAAGGAGGTGGGCAGCCGCGTGTAGACCAGCGCCACCACGCCGGCGATCAGGCCGTAGAGGATCAGGTAGCGCGCGGCGCGCTTCACTACCCGCGTCACCACGCCTTCGTAGCCCTTGGCGGTACGCTGGAACACGCGGTTGAACGCGCCGAACAGGCCACGCTTGACCTCATGGCTGCCGGCCGGCACCTGCTTGAGCAGCGTGGCGCACAGCGCCGGCGTCAGCGAGAGCGCCATGAAGGCGGAGAAGCTGATCGAGGCCAGCATCACCGCCGAGAACTGGCGGTAGATGTTGCCGGTCGAGCCCGCGAAGAAGGCCAGCGGCACGAACACCGAGATCAGCACCACCGTCACGCCGATGATGGCGCCCTGGATCTGGCCCATGGCCTTGCGTGTCGCCTCGCGTGGCGGCAGGCCCTCGTGGCTCATGATGCGCTCGACGTTCTCCACCACCACGATGGCGTCGTCGACCACGATGCCGATCACCAGCACCAGGCCGAACATGGTGAGCACGTTGATCGAGAAGCCCAGCGCCAGCAGCGCGGCGAAGGTGCCCAGCAGGGCCACCGGCACCACCAGCGTCGGGATGATGGTGTAGCGCCAGTTCTGCAGGAACAGGAACATCACCAGGAACACCAGCGCCACCGCTTCCAGCAGCGTCTCCACCACCTGCGAGATCGAGATCTTGACGAAGCGCGAGCTGTCGTACGGGATGTCCCACTTCATGCCCTTGGGGAAGAAGGGCGCCAGCTCGCCCATGCGCTTGCGCACGAGTTCGGCCGTCTGCAGCGCATTGCCCGAAGGCGAGAGCTGCACGCCGATGCCGGTGGAGGGCTTGCCGTTCAGGCGGGCCGAGGTGGCGAAGGTCTGGGCGTTCAGTTCCACCCGCGCCACGTCCTTCAGCCGCACGCTGGAGCCGTCGGCGTTGGCGCGCAGCACGATGTCGTCGAATTGCTGCACCGAACTGAGCTGGCCGTTCACCACCACGGTGGCGGAGATGCCCTGGCCGGTGATATTGGGCAGGTCGCCGATGGAGCCGGAGGACACCTGCGCGTTCTGCGCGCGGATGGCGGCCGTGACTTCTGCCGCCGACATGTTGAAGCCGGCCAGCTTCTGCGGGTCGATCCACACGCGCATGGCCGCTTCGGTGCCGAACAGCTGCGCCTGGCCGACGCCGGGCAGGCGCTGGATTTCCGGCAGCACCACGCGCGAGGCGTAGTCACCCAGGTCCACCGGCGTGTATTTCGGGTCGTCGGACGAGAGGATGGTGAACAGCAGGAAGTTGGAGCGCGACTTCTCGACCCGCACGCCCTGCTGGGTGACGGCGGACGGCAGCCTCGGCGTGGCGCGCGAGAGGCGGTTCTGCACGTCCACCTGCGCCAGGTCGGGGTTGGTGCCGGGCTGGAAGCTCAGGGTGATCTGGCCGGAGCCGGTGGCAGTCGTCGACGACTCCATGTAGATCAGGCCGGGCGAGCCGTTCATTTCCTGCTCGATCACGCTGATCACGCTGTCTTCCAGCGTCTTGGCGGAGGCGCCCGGGTAGGCGGTGGACACGACGATGGCGGGCGGCGCCACCGGCGGGTACTGCGAAATCGGCAGCTGCGTGATGGACACCAGGCCCAGCACGATGACGAACAGCGCGATCACCCACGCGAAGATGGGACGGTCGATGAAGAACTTGGCCATGCCTGTGCGCCCTCAGCCCTTGGCCGCTTGCGAAGCCGCCGCGGAGGCAGGCCTGGCGGCGGGCACGGCGGACGTGCCGGCCGGGCCGGTGGCGGCGGTGCCGCTGGCGGTCCAGGGCACGGGCTTCACCGGCGAGCCGGGACGCAGCTTCTGGAAGCCGTCGACCATCACCTTCTCGCCCGCCTTCAGGCCGTCGAGGATGACCCACTGGCCGGCCTGTGCGCCGCCGAGTTTCACGGTGCGCGACGCCACCTGGCCGTCGGCGGCCACCACCATCACGGTGTCGCCCTGCGCGGTGCGGGTCACGGCCTGCTGCGGCAGCAGTAGCGCGTTGGAGGCCTTGGCCTGTTCGAGCTGGACCCGCACGAACATGCCGGGCAGCAGCATGGTGCGCGGGTTCGGCACCTCGGCGCGGATCGTGACCTGGCCCGTGGTCTGGTCGACGGTGAGGTCGGCAAACAGCAGCCGGCCGGCCTGGCCGTGTTCCGTGCCGTCTTCCAGCAGCACGCGCACCTGCGCGCCGTCGGCGCCGGAGCGCTTCAGGCGGCCTTGCTCCAGCGCGCGCCGCAGGTTCAGCACCTCGGAGGCCGGCTGGGTGAAGTTGACGTACAGCGGGTCGATCTGCTGGATCACGGCGAGCGGCGTGGCCTCGCCCTGGCCCACCAGCGCGCCCTCGGTCACCAGCGAGCGGCCGATCCGGCCCGAGATGGGAGCGGTGACCGAGGCATAGCCCAGGTTGATCTCGGAGGTCTTGACGGCGGCGCGGGCGGCGGCGACGTCGGCCTCGGCCTGCTGCCTCGCGGCCACCGCGTTGGCGTAGTCCTGCTTGCTGATGGCGTTGGCTTCCACCAGCGGCTTGTAGCGTTCGGCCAGCCCGCTGGCCTGGCTCAGGTTGGCCTGCGCCCGTGCCAGCCCTGCCTGCGTGCTGGCATTGGCGGCGGCGTAAGGCGCGGAGTCGATGCGATACAGCACCTGGCCGGCGCGCACGTCGCTGCCTTCGCGGAACAGGCGGCTTTGCACGATGCCGGCGGCGCGGGCACGCACCTGCGCCACGCGGAAGGCTTCAAGCCGGCCCGGCAACTCGGTCACGAGCCCGACGTCCTTGGGCTGCACCGTCACCACGCCCACTTCGGGTGGCGGCATGCCGCCACCGGCAGGCGCTGCCG
>JAQGMU010000069.1 GCA_028292195.1 Ramlibacter sp.
CGCCTGATCGCCATCGACGACCAGCGCCTGCTGCCCCTGCTGGAGGAGAAGCAGCGCAAGGGCGAGGCCAGCGGCCAGCTGACGATGATTCGCGGTGACGGCACGCGTTTCGAGGCGGAAGTGACGACGGCGCGGTTCGAGACGAGCGAAGGGCAGGTTCACTCGAGCGTGCTGATCCGGGACATCACCCGGCGCCTGGCCCAGGAACAGGAAATCCTGGCCCTCAACCAGGACCTGAGCGAGCGCGTCCGGCAGCGCACGGCAGAGCTGCTCGCCGCCAACGCCGAGCTCAGGGGCTTCGCCCATTCGCTTGCGCACGACTTGCGCGCGCCCCTGGCCATCATCGACGGCTTCTCGGGCCGGCTCGAAGAGGATCTGCGCGCCGCGGGGGCCGGGCGCGCGCTGCGCTACCTGCAAAGAATCCGGGCCGCGGGGCGCCGGATGGATGAGTTCATCGATGCGCTGCTGTCGCTGGCGAACATCTCGCAGGTGAAGCTGCAGGTGCTGGACGTCGACCTGGGCGCCATGGCCGGCGTCATCCTCGGGGAACTGCAGGAGCGCGAGCCGGAACGCAGCGTCGCCTGGCACGTGCAGCCCGGCTTGCAGGCGCGCGGCGACGCCCGGCTGCTGCGGATGGCGCTGGAAAACCTGCTGGGCAATGCCTGGAAGTTCACCAGCCAGCGCGCGGCCGCGGAGATCCACTTCAGCTCGCAACCGGGAGCCGACGGCGAAACCGTCTTCTGCGTCAGGGACAACGGCGCCGGTTTCGACATGGCCTACGCCGACAAGTTGTTCGGCAACTTCCAGCGGCTGCACAACGAATCGGAGTTTCCGGGGACGGGGATCGGGCTGGCCAACGTCAGCCGCATCGTCGCGCGCCACGGCGGCCGCGTCTGGGCGGAAGGCCGGGAAGGCAGCGGTGCGGCGTTCTACTTCACGCTGGACCCGCATGCCGGCAAAGACGAACTGCTGACCTAGCACGCCCCACACGAAAGGGGCGGCGCCTGTCAGACTGTGCCATGCACTCCCTTTCCGCCGCCGCCAGCGCCGCGGCCCGGGCCACGTCCCTGAACCTGTCGGAGTTCATTTCCGTCCATTCGGACGAAATCCTCGCGGCCTGGGACGACTTCGCGGCGACGCTGGCGCACCAGGGCACCGCGCTGGACAAGCGCGCGCTGCGCGATCACGCGGCGCAGATCCTCGCGACCATCGCGCTGGACCTGGAGCAGCCCCAGTCCGCCGACGAACAGGCCGCCAAGTCCAAGGGGCAGGGCGTCCACGAGTACGGCCGCACCGCGGCGGAAGTCCACGCCGACTTCCGGATGATGGCGGGCTTTCCCATCGACGCGATGATCACGGAATACCGCGCGCTGCGCGCCAGCGTGCTGCGCATCTGGACCAGCGCCGGCGGCGGCACCTCGCCCCGCGACCTGCGGGACCTGACCCGCTTCAACGAAGCCATCGACCAGTCGATCGCCGAGTCGGTGATCCGCTACACGGACCAGACCCGGCGCTCCACCGACCTGTTCATCGGCATCCTCGGGCACGACATCCGCAACCCGCTGGGAACGATCGTGATGTCGATCGAAGTGCTGGTGCGTTCGGGGCAGCTGAACGCCAGGGCGGCCGAACCGATCGTCAACAGCGCCGTGCGCATCAACAGCATCATCGAGCAGGTGGTCGATTTCGCGCGGGCGCAGGCCGACGGCCTGATGCCCATCCGGCGCCGGCCGGGCAACCTGAGCGAGCAAGTGATGAAGGTGGTGCAGGAGACGCAGGTGCGCTACCCCGGGCGGACGCTGCGGGTGGAGCAGACCGGCAATTTCGATGGCAGCTGGGACGAGGGCCGCATCGGGCAGCTGCTGTCCAACCTGCTGGGCAACGCGTTCCTGTACGGCTTTCGCCAGGGCGACGTCACCATCCGGATGTGGTCGGATGCGAAGGACGTCACCTTCTCCGTGCACAACGAGGGGCCCGCCATTTCGCTGCGCGTCCAGGAACGCATGTTCGAGCCGCTGGTGCGCAACGCCACGCTTGACGGCGACGGCGAGCGGCGCGAGCCCGCAGGCCTCGGACTCGGGCTCTACATCTGCCGCGAAATCGTGATGGCGCACGGCGGCACGCTGGCCATCGAGTCGGCGGAGGAGAAGGGGACGACCTTCGTGGTCACGCTGCCGCGGTTCCCGGGTCCGTGACTCGCGACGGATCGCCGTCGGAAATACAAACCCGCCCCTCGAACAAGCGCCGCGCCGTCCGCCAGACCGACCCGCGCAGCGCATGCGGCAATTCGCCGCGCTGTTCGAACGCGGCATCCACGTGGATCACGCCCGACGGCATGGAAAGGCGCACGGCTTCGCGATTGGCAGCCGAGGCGCACTCCGCCACCACGCTGCCCGGGATGCGCGCGGCCACGGCGGTGCAGATGGACCCGGTCATCGGCAAGGCCCGGTGTGGCTGGCCGTCGGACAGCATGCGCACGCACAGGTCCGCATCGCTCGCGGCAATGACATGTCCCGACAAGTCGCTGGCCGCAAGAGAGGGGGCCACCCAGGCTATCAGCGGCAGGCTGCGCGCCCGCGCGGCCGCGAGGTCGGGCGCCAGCCCGGCGGCCACCAGCGCATGCCGGCCGATCGCGTGCAACTGCGCTAGCACCTGCGGTTGGTCCTCCATCTGCGCCGGCAGCTCGGCGCCGGTCAGGCCGAGGTCGGCCGCGCGAACGAATACGCACGGATTGGCGGCATCGACCACCGACACCTCCACGGCGCCCAGGCCATCGATCTCGAAGGTGTCCCGCGCGCGACCGGTCGGAAGCAGCCGCCCGGTGGCGGCGCCGCCGGGGTCCAGGAAGTCG
>JAQGMU010000167.1 GCA_028292195.1 Ramlibacter sp.
GGCCGCGACGCCGTGCTGGCGGTGAAGGAGGACTGGTGATGCTGCGCCGCCGCCCGCTGCTGCTGGCCCTGCCCTGGCTGGCGCTGCCCGCGCGCGCGGACGACGCGCTGCCGGAACGCAGGCTCACTTTCCCGCGCGATCACGGGGCCCATCCCGAGTTGCGCACGGAGTGGTGGTACATCACCGGCCAGCTCGCGTCGGCCGGGCGCAGCTTCGGCTTCCAGGTCACCTTCTTCCGGTCCCGGGTCGATGCCACGCAGCAGATGCAGTCGCGCTTCGCCGCGAAGCAGCTGCTGTTTGCCCACGCCGCCGTCACCGATGTGCAGGGCAAGAAGCTGTGGCACGACCAGCGCATCGCGCGCGCGGGCTTCGGCATCGCCGAGGCGGCCACGGCCGACGCCGATCTCGCGCTGCGCGACTGGTCGCTGCGGCGCGAAGGCGAAGCCTGGGTGGCGCGCGTGGCTGCCGGCGATTTCACCCTGGACCTGCGCTGCACGCCAACCCAGCCCGTGCTGCTGCAAGGCAGGCAGGGGCTGTCGCGCAAGGGGCCGCAGGCGTCCCAGTCCAGCTACTACTACAGCCTGCCGCAGCTCGCAGTGGCGGGCCGGCTCGCGCTGCAGGGCCGCGGCTTCGAAGTCAGCGGCAAGGCCTGGCTGGACCACGAGTGGAGCGAGGCCTCGATGCACGAGGAGGCCGTGGGCTGGGACTGGGTCGGGATGAACCTGGACGACGGCAGCGCCCTCACCGCCTTTCGCCTGCGGCGCAAGGACGGCAGCACGCTGTGGGACGGCGGCTCATTCCGCAGCGCACGCGGCGACCTGTACGTCGCGAGCGTGGGCGAGACGCAGTTCAGCCCGCAGCGCAAGTGGACCAGCCCGTCCTCGAACGCGAGCTACCCGGTGGAATGGATCCTGCGCACGCCGGCCGACTTCTACCGCGTGCGCGCCCTGGTCGACAACCAGGAGTTGGACAGCCGGGCGTCGACCGGTGCGATCTATTGGGAGGGGCTGGCGGAGTTGATCGACAGCAATGGGCGCACGGTGGGGCGGGGCTACCTGGAGATGACCGGCTACGCCAGCCCGCTGCGGCTGTAGACGCCGGGGCCAGCGGTCCACCGTAGGGTGGGTTCGCGCAGCGACCCCACCACTCACCACTCACCACTCAATATTCGAGCTTCGGATACCAATCCGTCCCACGCCCACCCGGCGTCAGGTCGAGGATGTTCCACAGCGGCGTCGGGTCCGGCGCGCCCCTGGGGTCCTGCCCCGGGTCCTGGGTGCCGCCCAGCTCCGAGGCCCAGAAGTGCCGCACCTTGCCGCCGTCCTTCACCCACACGTCCAGCGCCGGCCACTCGTCGCCGTTGGGCGCCAGGCCGCGGTAGTCGCGCGCGAAGTCGTCGCCCACGGTCTGGTAGAACTTCAGGTTGCGCCAGCCGCGCTCGCGCGCAGCGGCCAGCTGGCGCGCCACTGGCGAGCGGCCGAAGACGGCGAAGGCGACGCGCTGCGTGAGGTCGCGCACGGGCGTGTCCATGGCGCCGAGGAAAGCCGTGCACATCGGGCAGGGCCGCTCGCGCTGCGGGCCGTACATCCAGAAGTAGCTGACCAGCGTGTCGTGCTTGCCGAACAGGTCGGCCAGACCCAGCTCGCGCCCCTGCTCGTCGAGGAAGCGATGGTCGCGCGCCTCGCCGCCCGGCGGCAGCGCGCGGCGTTGCGCGGCCACGCGTTCGATGTGGCGGCGCAGCTCGACCTCCTCGGCCAGCAGCGCCGTGCGCGCTTCGCGGTAAGCCGCGCTGTCGTTCGGGTAGGGTTTGCTCACCTGGCGCGCCAGGTCAGCCGCGGGCTGGAGTTTTGCGTTGGTCATGGCGAAAGAATGGCACATTCCACACGTCGTGGAGCGCGGCGGCACCACGAAACACTTGCTACAAGGCGGACTGATGAGCTTGCGCGACCGGGAACCTGGCCCCAGCGGCGAAGGCTGCTGCCGCGACTGAGCGCAGCCCGCGATGATGACCCGCACGCTCTTCACCGCCGACGACGCCCTCGCCTTCGTGGCGCAGCACGGCATCGTGCTGGTCTCGGCGCAGGGTGCGGCGCCGCGGCTGGTGGATGCGATTGCCGGCGAGACCGTGCGCGGCAGCTGGTGGGGCCACCCGCGCGGCCGCGAGATCTTCCGCGTGCTGTCGGCGGTGCAGGACTCCGACCAGGTGCTGGCCTGCCGGCTGCTCGCAGGCAAGGTGACGCTGGTGCACCGCCGCCTGTGGCCGGCGCTGGTGCGGCTGGCCGGGCGCTTCGAGCCCGCGCAGCTCGCCCGCGTGGCCGAAGAGCACACCGCCAAGGGCCATCATGCGACGCGCGCCACGCCCTTCCCCGACTGGGTGCCCGACGAAGTGCGGCGCGAGGCGGCAGCCCTGTCCGAGGCCGAAGCGCAAACCTTGCTTGGTGCCTTCGTACCGCCGGCCGCGTGAACTGGCGGGCCCCGCCGGGCTTGGGCAGAATGCGGCGACCACCACACCACCGTCCACCAGGTCACCTGATGATCGACCCGCTGCTCCTCGACCTCCCCGGCTCCATCACGACCGAGCGGCTGTCGCTGCGCACCCCGCAGGCGGGGGACGGCCCGCGGCTGCTGCCGGCGCTGCTGGAATCGCTGCCGCAGCTGCGCCGCTTCCTCGCTTCGCTGCCCTGGGTGGCGGCGGAGCAGACGCCGGAGTCGTCGGAGCGCTGGTGCCGCAACGCGCAGGCCAACTTCCTGGCGCGCAAGGACCTGCCCTTCCTGATTTTCGAGCGCCAGGGCGGCGAGCTGCTGGGCGCCTGCGGGCTGCACCGCACGGAGTGGGAGACGCCCAAGACGGAAGTGGGCTACTGGATCCGCAGCAGCCGCGCCGGCCAGGGCTTCGTCACCGAAGCGGTAACTGCCCTGTGCGGCTACGCCTTCGCGCAGTTGCGGGCGGTGCGGGTCGAACTGATCGTGGACGAGGACAACCTCGCCTCGCGCCGGGTGGCCGACCGCTGCGGCTTCCAGCTGGAAGGCACCCTGCGCAGCGATCGGCGCGCGCCGGACGGCACGCTGCGCAACACCTGTGTCTATGCGCGCTTGCCCGCGGTCCCGGCGCCGTGAAAGCATGACCATCGTCCCGGTCGAAGTCGACGACGCGGCGGCAGTGGCGCATTTCATCGAGCGCGTGATCCGCGCCTCGGTGGACGCCACCGACAAGGAGAAAGAGGACTTCATCGTCCACACCCGCCGCAACGTCGAACTGTGGGCCGCGGCCCCCGGCGAAGCGCTGCACCTGAAATGCGTGGCTGCCGGCGGCGCCCTGCTGGGCGTGGTCATGGTCAAGCAGTACTGGAACCTGTGCCACCTGTTCGTCGCCCCTGCCGCCCAGGGCCAGGGCCTCGGCCGCGCGCTGTTGGAAGCAGCGGTGTCCGCCTGCCGCGCGCGCCGGGTGCGGCCCTACGTGCGCCTGAATTCCGCGCGCAACGCAGTGGGCTTCTACGAACGCCTGGGCTTCGTGCGCGTCCCCGACGCACCGGCGGCCTACGCCGGCATGCAATTCGAATTACCGCTGTGAACATGACCCCGACCCCCACCTGCCGCCTCGCCACCCTGGACGACCTGGCGGCCGTCTGTTCCCTGGCCGAAGACCTGGCAGCCATCCACCATGCCGCCTGGCCCGGCGTCTTCGCGCCGGCATCGGGCGGCGACCGCGACGCGCCGCACTGGCGCGACAGCATCGCCGGGCCGGGCCGCGCGGGCTTCGTGGCGGAGGTCGGCGGCGAACCGGTCGGCTTCGTCACCGTCGCCTCCGGCGACGAAAGCCATTCGCTGCTGCAACCCACGCGCTGGGCGCGGGTGAACTCGATCTGCGTGCTGGAGCGCGCGCGCGGCCAGGGCGTCGGCCGGGCGCTGATGGAGCGGGCCGAGGCCTGGGCGCGCTTCGAGGGGGCGGAGGAAATCCGCCTGGTGGTGTGGGCCTTCAATGCCCGCGCCGTTCACCTGTACGAAGAACTGGGCTACGCTGTGCGTGCCTTGGCCATGGGCAAGGAAATGCCGTCATGACGATCCGTATCCGCGATCTCGACCACCTGGTGCTGCGCGTGCAGGACCTGGATGCCATGCTGCGCTTCTACTGCGAGGGCCTGGGCTGCAGCCTGGAGAAGCGGCAGGACGACATCGGGCTGGTGCAGTTGCGGGCCGGCCGCGCGCTGCTGGACTTCGTGCCGGTCACCGGCCAGCTCGGCCGCGCGGGCGGTGCCCCGCCGGGCAAGGAAGGCCGCAACCTCGATCACTTCTGCTTTCGCGTCGAACCGTTCGACGAAGCCGGCATCCGGGCGCAGCTGGCTCGCGTCGGCGCCACGGGCAGCCCGGTGGAGGAGCGCTATGGCGCCGAGGGCGAAGGCCCGTCGATGTACGTCACCGACCCGGAAGGCAACGTCGTCGAGCTCAAGGGCCCGCCCCGGGCCTGACGACCGCCGGGCGCGGTGGACGGCCGTCCTACACCGCACAAGGGCCGGGCGGATGAAGATGCGGGCACGAAAAACGAGGTGAACCATGGCGCTGCCCCATGCACAGATGCTGGACGTCATCAACGTCGCTCCGCTCGGCGACAAGCTGCGCGACGCCGTCAGCACCAGCCTGATCAAGACCGGCCGCGTGCAACTGCTGCACATGGTGCTGCCGGCCCACCGCGACCAGCCCGAGCACCATGTCGAGGACGAGTGCATCATCCATTGCCTGGAAGGCGAGGTCGAGGTGACGATGCCGGGCGGCGTCCGCCGGCTGGGGCCAGGGACGTTGGTGGTCCTGCCGGCCGGCGAGCGCCACGGGCTGCGCGCCCGCACCGACTGCGCGGTGCTGGTGACGCTGCTGCTGCGA
The DNA here is from genome assembly GCA_028292195.1 of Ramlibacter sp. Taxonomy (GTDB): domain Bacteria; phylum Pseudomonadota; class Gammaproteobacteria; order Burkholderiales; family Burkholderiaceae_C; genus Ramlibacter. The sequence continues at coordinate 4,876 of JAQGMU010000167.1, forward strand.
GATGGCGATGCCGGGAACCAGGGTGGGGCCGGCAATACGCGTTTGAACCCGTAGAAACCGTAGGGTGTGCAAGCTCTGCTTGCGCACCATGGCTGGTGCGCAGCAAGCTGCACACCCTACGGCTACGTCGTCGCCAGCCCCGCGAATTCCGCGCAGGTCGCCTCGGCCGTCAGCGCCGCCTCGCGCAGCTGCGCCCGCCCGGCCGGCCGCAGCGTCACCCAGCGCCGGCCGGCGATGGTTTCGCGTTGCACCTGCCCGGTCTTCTCCAGGGGGATCAGGTGCCGGATCACGCCGGACTGCTGCACGCCCAGCAGCGCCACCAGCTCGGCGATCGGCAGCCGGCCGCCCTCGCCCTGCGCCAGCGCCTGCAACAGCCGGAAGTCGCTCCAGCTGAAGCCATGGTGGGTGCCGAGCACGTCGTCGAGCAGCAGCTGGATGCGGGCGTGGTCCGCGCTGCGCTGCAGGCACAAGTCCAGCGCGTTCATGCTGCCGCTCCCACGTCGCCGTAGCCGGCCAGGTGTTCGGCGCCGAGTTCGGTGCGCCACAACGCCAGCAGGCCGGCCAGCTCGGAGCGGGCGTCGAACGCCGGGTCCTCGCTTTTCTTCAGGCGGTCGATCACTTCAAGGGTGAAAGCCCCGGCGCCGAGCTGCTTCCAGTCCTGCTGCAGCAGGCGGTCGCGGTGGCCACCCGTTTGCAGCTCGAAGCGAGCCCGGTGCAGCGCGCCCTCGGGGTTCGTGCTGCTGCCGACCAGCAGGCGGCCATTGCTGAGGTTGCGGATGGCGTAGACGCCGGCGGCGGGCGGGTCTTCCTTGTAGCGGCGGCGCAGCTCGCGCTGCGTGGCGGCCCGGGAAGGCACGGGGGCTGCAGGGGCTACCGGGGATGAGGGGACAGGTGAGGCCATGACGACTCCTTGGGTTCGTTGCATGCCGGTCCCGCTGGCGGCCAACGAAGGCAAAGGTGGTCAGGTCGTGAAACGATGACTTGGAGGGTGAGGGCCTCTTGTGCGGGCAGGCGCCCCTCAGCGCCTGAGGCGCGGATTCTAGCGCCTGCGGCTTTCGCCTGCACAAATGTCCCTGCTTTGCGCGCAAGATGCGCCGATGCAGCAAGACCAGCAAGCCGGTGCGCCCGGCAGCGCGCGCTTTGCCCTCGCCGACAACCCGGCGCAATCGCGCTACGAGATGACGGCCGGCGGCGAGCTCGCCGCCTGGGCCGAATACAGGCGCGATGGCGCCGTCATGCGCTTGACCCACACCGAGGTGCAGGGCGCCTACGAAGGCCAGGGCCTGGCCTCGCAACTGGCCGCCTTCGCGCTCGACGACGCCCGCCGCCAGGGCCTGCGCGTCGTGCCGGACTGCCCGTTCATGGCCCGCTACATCGAGCGTCATCCCGAATACGCGGACCTGGTCACGCCCCGCTGAAGGACGCACCGTGGCCGGCGACGCGTTCGACCTGCAACGCTTCGTCACGGCGCAGGCGCCGGTGATGGACGCCGTGCTGGCCGAGCTGGGCGCGGGCCGCAAGCGCAGCCACTGGATGTGGTTCGTGTTCCCGCAGTTGCGCGGCCTGGGCCTGAGCAGCACGGCGCAGCACTATGGCATTGCCTCGCTGGCGGAAGCCCGCGCCTACCTCGCGCACCCGGTGCTGGGGCCGCGGCTGCGCGCATGCTGTGCGCTGGTGCTGGGCGTGCAAGGGCGCAGCGCGAACGAGATCCTGGGCTCACCCGACGATCTGAAGCTCCGCTCCTGCCTCACGCTGTTCGGGCTGGCGGCGCCGGACGAGCCGGTGTTCGGGCAGGCGCTGCAGAAGTACTACGGCGGCGTGCGCGACCCGAAAACGGTGGCCCTTCTGTCTCCCTCTCCCTCCGGGAGAGGGTTGGGGTGAGGGCTCGCAGCCTACATCGGCTCCGGGAAGGGCTTGGGCCCACTGGGCGGCTGCGGCTGCGGACCGAGCGGCGGCAGGGGCTCGGGCGGTGACTGGTCGGGCATGGCGTGGTCCTCGTGCATGGATGCCCCACTGTGCCAAGGCACCGGCACGGTGGGTGTAGGCGCCGCGCGCGTGATGTCGCGCCTGTCCTACGAGAGTGCTCTAGCGTGCTGCGCACCATGGCATTCCGGATCATTCACGCAGGAGACCGACATGCCACGTGGAGACAAGTCGTCCTATACGGACAAGCAGAAGCGCCAGGCCGAACACATCGAGGAAGGCTACGAAAAGCGCGGCACGCCCAAGGGCGAAGCCGAGGCACGCGCCTGGGCCACGGTGAACAAGGAGACGGGAGGCGGCAAGAAGAGCGGCTCGGGCCGCGGCAAGGCCGTGGATACCAGCCCGTCGAAGAAGGGCGGCAAGCTCGGCGGCCGGGCCTCGGCGGCGCGCTCAGCCGCCGAACGCTCGGCCTCGGCCAGGAAGGGCGCAGCCACCCGCAAGCGCAACGCCGCGAAGAAGTGAGCTAGAGGCGCGCGCCCCCGGCCCCCACTCCGCCCATTTCCCCGTTCGCCGGAGAGGCCGGCAAGGCCGTGCGCCCGCAGACCAGCTGCTCCAGGCGCGGCAGGTTGGTGACCAGCAGCGCCCCGCCCCTTTTCTGCAGCAGCCCGTCGCGCGTCAGCGCGGAGAGCTCGCGCGTCACCTGCTCGCGCGTGGTGCCCAGCTGCGCCGCCAGGTCGGCGTGGCGCGGCGCCGGCAGCAGGCGCGCGGAGCCCGCGTCCTCGTCGGCCGCGGCCCGCGCCAGGCGCAGCATCTCGGCCCGGATGCGGTTCTGCACCCCGAGGGTGCTGAGCTCGATCACGCGGTCGGTCAGCGAGCGCACCAGTCCCAGCAGGTGGCGCACGTAGCGCTCCTCCACCCGCGGCTCGTCGCGCAGCAGTTGGCGGAAATCCGGGGCCGTGAGCGAGGCGCTCAGCACCCGGCTGCTCGCATGGGCGTCGGTGGTGCGCAGGCCGCCATCGACAGCGGCGACGTCACCGACGATGCCGCCTTCCTGGATGTGCGTGAACAGCACCTCGCGGCCATCGGCCGAATAGACGTGGATGCGCACCCGGCCGTCGACGATCAGGTGCACGTCGCCGCTGGCGGCGTGGCGCGAGACGATCGCCTGGCCCGGTTCGAAGCGGCGCCACGTACAACGGCCCGCCAGGGCGTTGAGCCGTTCCTGGGACAGGTCCGCCAGCAGCGGAGCCCTCGCCAGGCCGAGGGTGGACATCTGGGATAGCGCGACCATTTGCATTCCTCCAAGCCGGCAGGATAGGAGCACAGCGAGACATTTGCCACGCCCATCGAGGGCATATTGCAGAGGCTGGTGCGAATGCGCACATCGCGCACCAGCCGCTGCTCCGAAGATCACTTCACCCGGCCACGCCCCGGGATCCACCAAGGAGTGCACCATGCTTCGCTCGACCCTGACCACCCTGTCCGCCCTGGCGGCCCTGCTGCTTGCCAGCGGCTGCAACCTCGAACGCATCGAGATGGACGACGGCGTCGTTCCCGTCGCCACCACGGCCGCGGCTGCAATGCCGATGCAGGGCCAGCAGATCCACCGCATGTTCGAGGCCGAAAAACGGAACGCCACGATGACCGAGCTGCCAACACTCTTCTGACCCCATGTTAGGCCGCTTGCTTAAGGGCCGCAACGTTCTCGCGAAGGAGGGGAGCCTCCAGCCCAGCCATCCCCCCCTGCTGGGGTAGAGGCTCAAAAAAAGGAAAGCCCGGCCAAGGCCGGGCTTTCTCACGCCGGAGGACGGCTCTGCTTCAGACGTTGGCTATTGCCACGGAGCGGACGTTCAGGTAGGCCTCGACGGCTTCCGGGCCGCCTTCGGACCCATAGCCGGAGTCCTTGATGCCGCCGAAGGGCATTTCGGCGCTCGGCAAGGCCGGCATGTTCATCCACAGCATGCCCACTTCCACCCGGCGAGCCAGCAGGTCGGCGTTCTTCAGCGACTTGGTGAAGGCGTATCCGGCCAGGCCGAACGACAGGCGGTTGGCTTCGGCGATCGCCTCCTCCAATTTGTTGAAGCTGCGGATGGCAGCGACGGGGCCGAAGGGCTCGTCGTTGAAGATCTTGGCTTCCAGCGGCACGTCGGCCAGCACGGTCGGCTCCCAGAAGTTGCCGGAGTCGCCGATGCGCTTGCCGCCGGCCAGCACCTGGGCGCCCTTCTTCACCGCATCGGCCTGGAATTCGGCCATGGCCGTCAGGCGGCGCGGATTGGCCAGCGGGCCCATCTGCGTGCCTTCGGCCAGGCCCTCGCCCACCTTCAGGCCGGATGCGTACTTGGCCATCGCCTGCGCGAATTCGTTCTTGATGCTCTCGTGCACCAGGAAGCGCGTCGGCGCGATGCAGACCTGGCCGGCGTTGCGGAACTTGGCGGCGCCGGCGGACTTGACCGCCAGTGCGACGTCGGCGTCCTCTCAGACGATCACCGGGGCGTGGCCGCCCAGCTCCATCTTCACGCGCTTCATGTGCTGGCCGGCCAGCGCGGCCAGTTGCTTGCCCACCGGGGTGGAGCCGGTGAAGGTGATCTTGCGGATCACCGGATGCGGGATCAGGTAGCTGGAGATCTCGGCCGGGTTGCCGTACACCAGACCCCGCACGCCGGGCGGGATGCCGGCATCGGCGAAGGCGCGGATCAGCGCGGCGGCCGCGGCCGGGGTTTCCTCCGGCGCCTTCACCAGCATCGAGCAGCCCGCGGCCAGCGCGGCGCCGACCTTGCGCACCACCTGGTTGATCGGGAAGTTCCAGGGCGTGAAGGCGGCGACGGGGCCGACCGGGTCCTTCAGCACCATCTGGCGCACGTTCAGGTTGGAGCGCGAGGGCACGATGCGGCCGTAGACGCGGAAGCCTTCCTCGGCGAACCATTCGATGATGTCGGCGGCGGCCATGGCCTCGCCCTTGGCCTCGGCCAGCGGCTTGCCCTGCTCCTGGGTCAGCAG
>JAQGMU010000186.1 GCA_028292195.1 Ramlibacter sp.
CGACCTGATCAACCACTGCCAGCTTGAATGACACCGTGTAGTCGCGCTGAGTTCTCTTAACCCATTGATCCATTTGACTTTCCTTTCTGGAGACAGAAAGGTGTCAACCCATTTCAGGACGGGTCACTTGGCGAAATCAAGGAGGAGGAGCGGGTCGCAGCCGGAGGCGAGGCCCGCGCGGGGGACATTCGCCAAGGCGGGCTGCCCCGTCCTGGCGCGGACCAGGGGAACCCTCCAGGCGGCAGCTATCGGGGCTTATCCTGCCTCGCACAAGGCTCAGCGCACTGCGCCGGATTCATTCCGGACTTCAGTGCGCCTTCGCGGGGATGACGTCAATGGCCGAAGCCCCGCGCCAGGAACACCGCGGCCAGCGGAATCAGCGGGATGATGTGGGCCTGCACCATCACCAGCTTGCGCGTTGCGCGCACCTCCGCCGCCGCCGGCAGCCCGCCGCCCGCGCGCACGGCCTTCTGCCAGCGGATGTAGCGCAGGGTCGGCACGATCGAGACCAGCCCGGCCAGCACGAACAGCCCCAGCTTCAGGTGCAGCAGCCAGTTGCCCCAGTACCAGGCGGAGCCTTTCATGCCCAGGTAGACGCGCAGCAGGCCCGTGACCAGCACGGCGCCGGCGGCGATGCCGTAGATGCGATCCACCGTCACCAGGCGGTCGACGATGGTGGGATTCATCCACTCGGGCCGGCACAGCGCCGCCTCGCTGGCGAGGAACACCACCAGCGTGAGGATCGCAAGAAGGTGGACGTAGGCAAGCACGGCTTCGAGAATCATGGGGTGACCCCTTCCGTCCAGAACTGCGGCTGGGCGTAGTGGTGCTTCAGGAAATCGATCCACAGCCGCACCCGCAGCGGCAGGTGCTTGCGCTGCGGGAACACGGCGTAGATGCCGTTCGGCGGCGCGGCATAGGGCGCCAGGATCTCCTGCAGCCGGCCATCGTTGATCTCCTGCTCCACCTCCCAGGTGCTGCGCCAGGCGACGCCGTAGCCCCGCACGCACCAGTCGTGCAGCACCTGGCCGTCGGAGCAGTCCAGCGGGCCGGCCGGCTTGAAGTGCACCAGCTCGCCCGCACCGCTGTCCTGCGGCAGCAGGAAGGCCCAGCCGCGCGTCTGCGACGCATCGCTGGAGAGCGTCAGGCAGTCGAACTTGAGCAGGTCGTTCGGGTGCTCCGGCGTGCCATGCCGCTTCAGGTAGCCGGGCGCCGCCACGCACATGCGGCGGTTGTCGGCCAGCCGCACGCTGACCAGCGAGGAATCCGGGAAGTCGCCGACCCGCACCGCGCAATCGAAGCCCTCGCCCCCCAGGTCGACCACGCGGTCGCTCAGATTCAGCGAGATGGTCACGTCGGCGTGCAGCTCGCGAAAGCGCGGCACCAGCGGCGCCACGTGGCGGCGGCCGAAGCCGGCCGGCGCGGTGATGCGCAGGTGCCCGCTGGCTTTCACGCCGCCGGCGCTGACGCTCGCTTCCGCGTTGCCCAGGTCGGCCAGCAGGCGCTGGCAGTCTTCCAGGAAGGCGCTGCCCTCGTGCGTGAGCGTGATGCGGCGCGTGGTGCGCACCAGCAGCTTGACGCCCAGGCGCTCCTCCAGCGCATCGAGCCGCCGCCCCATGATGGCCGGAGCCACGCCTTCGGCGCGCGCCGCCGCCGTCAGGCTGCCCTTGGTGGCGACCGAAACAAAGGATTCGAGCTGCTTGAGCTTGTCCATGGAGCGCGGATTATGCGCGTGCAAGTGTCGAATCCGCGACTCTTTCCCGTGGATTGCGCCCCGAGCCCACGGTGCGCTTCCGGCCCTGGATTTGCCCAAGCCGTTCGATGGGCTCCTTCGGCGGCCGTGCACCGGCGCGGGCTTACCCCGGTTGCATGCTAACGCCGCGCCGCCTAGACTGGGCGGCAAGACAGCTGGAGACAAGCATGGCCTTTCCCTCTCTCGTTTCCCCGGCGACGCTGCGCGGGCTGCAGGCCGCCGCCGCTGCGGTCGCCCTGGCGGCTGGCGCCGCCCCCGTCCATGCCGACGTGCTGGACGACGTCAAGGCGCATGGCGTCGTCAAGTGCGGCGTCACGCTGGCGGCGCCGGGCTTCTCCGCCGAAGACAACAGCGGCAAGCGCACCGGCTTCGACGTCGACCTGTGCCGCGCCATCGCGGCCGCGGCCCTGGGCGACGACAGCAAGATCCAGCTGGTGCCCATGGACCTGAAGACCGCCTTCGCCAGCCTGCCGGGCGGCGCCGTCGACGTGCTGACGCACCGCTTCACCTGGACCCAGAGCCGCGACGTCGGCGGCCTGAAATTCGCCAAGGTCATGTTCTACGACGGCCAGGGCTTCGCCGTGACCAAGAAATCCAAGGTCAACAAGCTCGCCGACCTGAACAACGCGACCATCTGCACCGCGCAGGGCAGCACCTCGGAGCTGATCGTCGCCGACTACTTCCGCGCCCACAAGATGAAGTACAAGATCGTCACCTTTGCCTCGCAGGAGCAGGCCTGGGACGCCTTCGTGGGCAACCGCTGCGACGCCGCCATCAACGACCGCTCCGGCCTGGCCGCGCGGCTGGCCAAGCTGCCCAACGCCAACGACTACAAGGTGCTGGCCGAGACCGTCTCCAACGAGCCGATCGGCCCGATCGTTGCCCAGGGCCAGCCGCGCTGGGAGGCGGTGGTGCGCTTCACGCTCAACGCGCTGGTGGCGGCCGAAGAACTGGGCGTGACCGAAGCGAACGCCGACAGCATGCTGAAGTCCGAAAGCCCGGACATCCAGCGCCTGCTTGGCGTCAACGGCGACTTCGGCGCCAAGCTGGGACTGGCCAACGACTGGGCCTACAAGGCGATCAAGGCGGTGGGCAACTATGGTGACGTCTGGGATCGCAACGTCGGCCCCAAGACTCCGCTGCGGCTGGACCGCGGGCGCAATGCGCTGGTCGCCAACGGCGGCCTGATGATGTCGATCCCGGTCAGGTAAGGCGTGCGCATCTCCCGCGCCTTGCTGCGGGAGCGGCTGCCGGGCTACACCGGCCAGGCGCTGCTGCTGGCGGCGGTGGCGTGGCTGGCCTGGGCCGGCTTCTCCAACTTCATCGCCAACGTGCAGCGGCTGCACATCGCCAGCGGCTTCCGCTTCCTGGGCGTGCAGGCCGGCTTCGAGATCGCGCAGTCGCTTCTGGCCTACGCCCCGGGCTCGACCTACGGGCGCGCGGTGGCGGTGGCCACGCTCAATACCTTGCTGGTGGTGGCGCTCGCCTCCTTGCTGGCCACGGCCATCGGCCTGGCCGTGGCGTTCGGCCGGCTGGTGCGGCAGCCCCTGGTGCGCGGCGCCGCCGGTGCCTACGTGGAGGTGTTCCGCAACATCCCGCTGCTGCTGCAGATCTTCTTCTGGTACTTCTCGGCCCTTGCGCTGCTGCCGCCGGTGGCGGAAAGCCTGCACCTGGGTGGCATCCTCCTGAACAACCGCGGGCTGTTCCTGCCGCGGCTGCAGTGGGCCGGCGCCGCCCCGGCCTGGGACTGGCCGGTGGCCGAGGGCCTCAACGTGAGCGGCGGCTTCACGCTGCTGCCGGAACTGCTGGCGCTGACCCTGGGGCTGGCCATCTACAACGGCGCGTTCCTGGCCGAAATCTTCCGCGCCGGCATCCAGTCGGTGCCGACTGGCCAGTCCGAGGCGGCCTCGACACTGGGCCTCACCGGTTGGCGCGCGGCCTGGCTGGTGGTGCTGCCGCAGGCACTGAGGCTCGCCCTGCCGCCGGCGGCCGGCCAGTACCAGACGCTGGCCAAGGCCTCGTCGCTGGCGGCCGCCATCGGCTACCCGGACATCATGCAGATCGTCGGCGGCACCATCCTCAGCCAGACCAGCCAGGCGCTGGAGGCGATGGCCCTCGTAGTGCTGCTCTATGCGGCGATCAACCTGGGCATCGCGCTGCTGGCGCACCTGATCAACCGGCGCTTGCTGCGCCGGCCGGAGCGCTGAGTGGCCAGCACCGTACAGGAGGCGCCGATCGCGCCGCGCCCCGCGCCGGCGGGGCAGTCGCTGCGCAGCCGCTGGAAACGCACCTGGTTCCCGACGCCGGAGCTTGGCGTCCTGTCTGCGCTCCTGCTGGCCGCGCTCGTCTACTTCGGCTGGCGCTTCGTGCAGTGGGCGCTGTTGCGGGCGCACTGGATCGGCAGCAGCAGTGAAGCCTGTCCCGGCGACGACGGCGCCTGCTGGGCCTTCATCATCGCGCGCTGGAAGCCCTGGCTGGTGGGCAACTATCCGAGCGCGGAACTCTGGCGCGCCTGGGCTGCCTTCGCCATCTTCATCGCCTTCTGCACCTGGCTGGCCCGGCGGCCCGCCGCCGACGGCAGCGCGCGCTTCCTGTGGAGCTTTCTCGCGCTGCCGGTGCTGCTGTTCGTCCTGCTGCTCGGTGGCGGCCCGCTCGCCCCGGTGCCGCCGACGCAATGGGGCGGCCTGCTGTTGACGCTGGTGGCCACGCTGGCCACTTTCGCGACGGCGCTGCCGCTCGGACTGCTGCTCGCGCTGGGTCGGCGCTCGCGGCTGCCGGTGCTGCGGCTGCTCTGCGCCGCCTTCGTCGAAGGCATGCGCAGCGTGCCCCTGTTGGCGCTGCTGTTCATCGCCGCCACGCTGCTGCCCCTGTTCCTGCCGCCCGGCTCGGGCGTCGACCTGTTCTCGCGCGCGCTCATCGCCTTCGCGCTGTTCAACGCCGCGATGGCGGCCGAAGTGTTCCGCGGTGGCCTCCAGACAGTGGGCCACGGCCAGTGGGAAGCGGCGACGACGGTGGGCCTGGGCCACTTCGCGACCTTGCGCCTGGTCATCCTGCCGCAGGCCATGGCCGCAGTGGTGCCTGCGCTTGTCAACATCATGATCGCCGTGATCAAGGAGACGACCCTGCTGTCGGTGGTGGGCGTCAACGACCTGCTGGGCGCCGTGGAGAACGGCGCCAAGTCGCCGGAGTGGACCGGCGAAGCCAACATACTTACCTCCGGCCAGGTGTTCCTGGCCCTCGTCTACCTCGCCATCTGCTGGAGCCTGTCGCGCTACAGCCGCCGGCTCGAAGCGCGCCGCTGACATGACCACAGACACCGCCGCCCGCAGCCCCGTCATCGAGATGGACGGCATCAACAAGTGGTACGGCGACTACCACGCGCTGCGCGACATCGCGCTGGCGGTGCTGCCCGGCGAGCGCATCGTGGTGTGCGGCCCGTCCGGCTCCGGCAAGTCGACGCTGGTGCGCAGCGTCAACCTGCTGGAGCCCTTCCAGCAAGGCCGGCTGCGCGTCTGCGGCATAGCCCTCGAGGCCGGTGAAGCGACGCGCGCCGCCCGCCTGGCCGTGAACCGGCGCGTGGGCATGGTGTTCCAGCAATTCAACCTGTTTCCGCACAGGACGGCGCTGCAGAACCTGACCCTGGGGCCGGTCTGGGGCGTGGGCGTGAGCCGGCGCGAAGCGCAGGAGCGCGCGCTGCACTACCTCGGCCGGGTGGGCCTGGCGGATTTCGCCGGCCGCTACCCGGCGCAACTGTCCGGCGGGCAGCAGCAACGGGTGGCGATCGCGCGCGCCCTGTGCATGCAGCCGCAGGTGGTGCTGTTCGACGAGCCCACCGCGTCGCTGGATCCGGAGATGGTGCAGGAAGTCCTGCAGACCATGGAGGGCCTGGCGCGCGATGGCATGACCATGATGATCGTCACCCACGAGATGGGCTTCGCCCGGCGCGTCGCCGACCGGGTCGTCTTCATGGACCAGGGGCAGGTGATCGAAACCGCCGCTCCGGCCGATTTCTTCGAGCGGCCGCAAAGCACGCGGCTGCAGTCCTTCCTCGGCCAGGTGCTGCCGCACTGAGGCCGTGCAACCACAGGAGTTCAGCAGCCCATGACCGTCATCGACGTCCACACCCACATGTTCACCACCAGGTGGCTCGAGCTGCTGCAGCAGGAGGGCGGGCAGTACAACATCCAGACCCGTCCGGACGGCCAGCGCGAGATCTTCCGCGGCAACACGCCGGTGGTGCTGCCGCAGAAGGGCCACTTCGACTGGGAACTGCGCATAGAACACATGAACAAGTCGGGCATCGACATCAACGTCGTGTCGCTGACTTGCCCCAACGTCTACTGGGGCGGCGAGGAGGTCAGCGTGCGCGCGGCCCGCGAGGCCAACGACAACGTGGCCGATGCCCAATCGCGCTACCCGGACCGCATCCGCTGGTTCGCCTCGCTGCCCTGGGAGTATCCGCAACGCGCGGTCGAGGAGCTGGAGCGCAGTTGCGCCAAGGGAGCGGTGGGCGTCATGGTGCTGGCCAACGTGGCGGGCACGAGCCTGACTGATCCGAAGTTCGCTCCCATCTGGGCCGAGATCGACAAGCGCAAGCTGCCGGTGCTGGTGCACCCGACCGACCCGCCGGGCGTGGACCTGATGGACATGACCAAGTTCGACCTGAGCTGGTCGGTCGGCTTCATGTTCGACACCACCCTGGCGATCACGCGCATGATTTTCGAGGGCTTCTTCGACCAGTACCCGAACCTCAAGATCATCGCCTCGCACGGCGGCGGCACCCTGCCCTACCTGGTCGGCCGGTTCGAGAAAGGCGACGAGGTCGAACTCGCCTCGCGCCGACAGATGAAGCGCAAGCCGACCGACTACCTGCGCCACATCTACTACGACTGCATCACCTACGACCCGGGCGCGCTGCAGTACCTCGTCTCGGTGGTCGGGGCCGAGCACGTGATGTTCGGCACCGACTGGCCGCACTGGGTGCACGACACCAAGGGCGCTTTCGCCAACACCGCGCTGCTGCCCGAGGCCCAGACCCGGGCGGTGCGCGGAACCAACGCACAGCGGGTGTTCGGCTTCTGATTACCCCCACCTAGGTCACGGATAAAGAGCCTGCTCGGCTGTTAATGCTGGCGCGGGTTCGCAATACAGTAAGGGCATGGAGAAGCCGAGGGCCGTGCTGTTCGACGCCTATGGCACGCTGTTCGACGTGTACAGCGTGGGCCTGCTCGCGGAACAACTGTTCCCGGGCCACGGCCAGGCACTCGGCGTGCTGTGGCGCGACAAGCAGATCGAATACACCCGGCTGGTGACCACCAGCGACGACGGCGCGCACTACCGCCCGTTCTGGGAGCTGACCCGCGCCGCGCTGCGCTACACCTGCAAGCGCCTGGGCCTCGCCCTGGGCGCGGAGCAGGAGGAGCAGCTGATGAACCAGTACCGGCACCTCTCGGCCTTCCCCGAGAACCGCGAAGTGCTGCAGGCGCTGAAGGCGCGCCGCATTCCCACCGGCATATTGAGCAACGGCGACCCCGGCATGCTGGGCGTGGCGGTGCGCAGCGCCGGCCTCGAGGGGCTGCTGGCGCACGTGCTGTCGGTCGACGCCATCCGCAAATACAAGACCCACCCCGAGGCCTACCGCCTCGGCACCCAGGCGACCGGGCTGGCGGCACAGAACGTGCTGTTCGTCAGCTGCAACGCCTGGGACGCGCTGGCCGCCACCTGGTTCGGCTACCGCACCCTGTGGGTGAACCGCTACCAGCTTCCCTTCGAGGAGCTGGGCACGCAGCCGACGCGCATCGGCAGCAGCCTGCGCGACGTGCTCGCCTTCTTTGAATGACCTTGATGAAACCGCAGGAGAACACCATGACCAGCCGAACCAGCGTCCACCGACTCGAAGTGGACAGCGCCCTGAAGCGCTTCATCGACGAACAGGTGTTGCCCGGCACCGGCGTCGACGCTGTCAAGTTCTGGAGCGGCTTCGACGCCATCGTGCGCGACCTGGCGCCGAAGAACGCGGCGCTGCTGGCCGAGCGCGATCGCCTGCAGTCCGAGCTGGACACCTGGCATGGCAACAACCCGGGGCCGATCCAGGACCTGGCGGGCTACCGCGGCTTCCTCGAGAAGATCGGCTACCTGGTGCCGCCGCCCAAGGGCACGAAGGCGACCACCACGAACGTCGACGCCGAACTGGCGCAGCAGGCCGGACCGCAGCTGGTGGTGCCCATCCTCAACGCCCGTTACGCGCTGAACGCCGCCAACGCGCGTTGGGGCTCGCTCTACGACGCGCTGTACGGCACCGATGTCATCGCCGACACCGGTGGCGCCGAGAAGGGCCCGGGCTACAACGAAGTGCGCGGCGACAAAGTGATCGCCTACGCGCGCAAGGTGCTGGACCAGGCGGCGCCGCTGGAGAAGGGCTCGCACGTGGACGCCACTGCGTATCAGGTGCAGGGCGGCAAGCTGGTGGTGCAGCTGAAGGGCGGAACCTCCAGCGGGCTGAAGAACCCGGCGCAACTGGCCGGCTACCAGGGCGAGGCCGGCGCGCCGTCGTCGGTGCTCTTGCAGCAGAACGGCCTGCACCTGGACATCCGCATCGACCGCGCCCACATGATCGGCCGCACCGACGCCGCCGGCGTCAGCGACGTCGTGATGGAATCCGCTCTCTCCACCATCCTCGACCTGGAAGACTCGATCGCCGCCGTCGATGCCGAAGACAAGTTGCTGGCGTACACCAACTGGCTGGGCATCCTCAAGGGCACGCTGACCGAACAGGTGGCCAAGGGCGGCAAGACCTTCACGCGCGGCCTGAACGCCGACCGCGTCTACAGGAACCCGCAAGGCAACGGCGATGTGCGGCTGCATGGCCGCTCGCTGCTGTTCCTGCGCAACGTCGGCCACCTGATGACCAACCCGGCGATCCTGTGGGACGGCGGCAAGGAGATTCCGGAAGGGATCATGGACGCGGTCGTCACCACCGCGATCGCATTGCACGACCTGCAAGGTCGGGGCGCCAACGGCATCCGCAACTCGCGCACCGGCTCGGTCTACATCGTCAAGCCGAAGATGCACGGGCCGAAGGAAGTGGCCTTCGCCTCCGAGCTGTTCGGCCGCGTCGAGCAGCTGCTGGGCCTGGCGCCCAACACCGTGAAGCTGGGCATCATGGACGAGGAGCGCCGCACGTCCGTGAACCTGCAGGCCTGCATCGCCGAAGCGGCGGCGCGCGTCGCCTTCATCAACACCGGCTTCCTCGATCGCACCGGCGACGAGATGCATACCGCGATGCTCGCGGGCCCGATGCTGCGCAAGGGCGACATGAAGTCCAGCGCCTGGATCCAGGCCTACGAGAGGAACAACGTGCTGGTCGGCCTGGGCTGCGGATTGCGCGGCCGGGCCCAGATCGGCAAGGGCATGTGGGCCATGCCGGACCTGATGGCGGCGATGCTGGAACAGAAGATCGCGCACCCCAAGGCCGGCGCCAACACCGCCTGGGTGCCCTCGCCCACCGCCGCCACGCTGCATGCGCTGCACTACCTGCAGGTGGACGTGAGCGCGGTGCAGAAGGAGCTGGAAAAGACCAGCGCCGAAGCCGAGCGCGACAAGCTGCTGGCCGGCTTGCTGCAGGTGCCGGTGGTACCCGAGGCAAAGTGGACGGCCGCCGAGCGCCAGCAGGAACTCGATAACAACGTGCAGGGCATCCTCGGCTACGTGGTGCGCTGGATCGACCAGGGCGTGGGCTGCTCCAAGGTGCCCGACATCCACAACGTGGGCCTGATGGAAGACCGCGCCACGCTGCGCATCTCGAGCCAGCACATCGCCAACTGGCTGCTGCACGGCATCGTGAGCAAGGACCAGGTCAACGCCACCTTCGAGCGCATGGCCGGGGTGGTCGAGGGCCAGTACGCGGGCGACAGCCTCTTCCAGGCGTTGGCCGGCCACTTAAAGACCTCGG
>JAQGMU010000222.1 GCA_028292195.1 Ramlibacter sp.
ACCACGGCGGCGCGGTTCATCTCCGGCTGGCGCAGCACGTGCGCCAGCAAGGTGGTCTTGCCGCTGCCCAGAAAGCCCGTGACCAGCGTGAGCGGAATCCGCCCGGCCAGCCCCTGCAGGCCCACGGCAACCGGGGCTGGCTGCATCAGATGTCCAGCTCCAGGATATAGAGGCCGCCGCAGAAGCGATCGACCGTGTAGACGATGCGCCGCTCGTCGACGTGCACGTCGTTCAGCTGGATAGCACCCGCCGGCGAGAGCGCCGGCGCTGCCGGCACGTAGTAGGCGATCTCCTGCACCTGGTAGGGGTTGCTGGTGTCGTAGACACGCACCCCGGCGTTGAAGAAGGTGCCCACGATGATCGTGTCGGAGCGGAACGACGTGGGGCCAGGCAGGTTCTCGTGCAGGTTGTGCGCGCCGAAGCGCCCGCCGCGCCTGGCGAAGGCTTCGACCGGCGGCGCCGGGAAGGTGCCGATGGGAACGGGATTGGCTTCGCTGCGCGCATCCACCACCCACACCAGCTTGGGCCAGTCGGCCCCGTCGTCCTGCACGCATTCGTCGCTCACGATCCACAGGCCCCGCTCGAACAGCGGCAGCACCGTATGGGTGAAACCGTTGAAGGGCGGCGAATGGTTCCAGCTGGAGACGACGCGCGGATGGGCCATGTCGGCGATGTCCAGCACGACCGCGCCGCCGTCGATGTAACCGATGTACGCGCGGTCGGGCCGCTCGGGAAAGACGTTGGTGTTGTGCACCCGGAAACCGGTGTCGAACTTCGCCGGCAGCCGCGGCGGCGGCGGCGCAGCGTCGCCCACGCGCGTGCCGGGCAGCCACCAGCGGCCCGCCTCGACCGGGCGGGTCGGGTCCCGCACGTCGACGATGCGGTAGAACTGGTCGTCCAGCGGGTTGTGCGGCTGGAAGTCGGGTGCGCCGGAGGCCAGGTGCACGTACTGGCCGTCGACGAACCACAACGCATGCACGCCGCGCGAATGCGGGCCGGAGCAGTCGAAGTGCGACAACAGCCGTGGCGACTCGGGCGTGCTGATGTCGAAGAGGTCGAAGCCCGCCGGCTTGAGGCCCGGGGCCTGGCACTGGTAGGCGACTGCCATGAGGTCGCCCGAGACATCGAGCGAGTTCGATCGCACGCGCATGTGCGGCAGCTCCGTCTGCACGACCACCTTGGGCGTCCGGGGGTCGGTCACGTCGACGCCGGTGAAGTTCTTGGGGGCGGCCTCGTGCGCCAGCCAGAGGATGCGGCGGCCGTCGCGGCACTGCTGCATGGCGATGCCTTCGCCCAGGCCGCCGAAGCCGTTCAGCTCGTGCTGCGCGAGGAGCTTCATGTTGAAGGCCATGGCCTTGTCGGCGCGGCTGGCCTGGTGCGGTGTGGCGTAGGGAGTGTTCATGGGTCTTGTCTCGGTGGGCCTGCTCGTGTCACTGGTAAAGCAGGCGGGTCAGCTCGCGCACCGCGTGCCTGAGGCTGGGCAGGATGGCGGCGATGCGCTGGTCGGTCATGCGGGCCTGGGTCGCCGCCACGGCGAGGGCGGCAATCGGGCTGCCGGCTGCGTTGAAGACCGGCAGGCCGATTGCGCGCACGCCCGGCACCGCACGGTTGCCGGTGACGGCGTAATCCGACCGCCTGACCAGTGCGCAAAGTTCCAGGACCTCGCCGGCGTCGAGGTCGCCATACGCCCCCAGGCGCGGGGCGACGGCCTTGATGACCGCGGCGATTTCGGCGTCGGGAAGCGCCGCCAGCAGGGCCAGCCCGCCCGCGCTCACCCCCAGGGGTTGGCGGCTGCCGACGGGCACCGAGGGCGTCTGGATCGGATAGCTGCCCTGGATGCGCGAGATGCACACCGCGTCGTAGCCGCTGCGCAGGAACAGGAAAGTCGTGTCGCCGGTCTCCTCGGCCAGCTGGGCCACGACCGGCTGGGAGACCTCTTTCAGGTTGAACTGGTGCGTGGCCGCGATGCCCAGCTCGAACAGCATGGGCCCGAGGCTGTAGCGCCGGCTGTGCGCGACCTGCACCACCATGCCTTCGACCGTCAGCGCCTTGAGCAGGCGATGCGCCGTGGGCCGCTCCAGCTCCATCTGGCGAGCCACGTCGACCAGCCGCATTCCCTCGGGCGCATGCGCCGCGATCAGCTGCAGGACACGAATGGCCCGGCGGATCGTCTGGGCCCCGGCAACGTCCGATGGCGGCGGCCGCTCGACGGTGAGCATCTGCTGGAGTGTCCCGGGTCAGTCCAGCACGACGCCGGACATCTGCACCGCCTTGGCCATCGATGCGGCCTCGGACTTCATCAGCGCGGCGAATTCCGCCGGGGTGCTGGGCATCGCGTCGGCGCCTGCCTCGACCAGGGTCTGCTTCATCTCCGGCGAGGCCAGCGCCTTCTTCACTTCGGCGCCCAGGCGCTCGACGACCGCCGGGGGCGTGCCCTTGGGGGCCAGGAGGCCGCTATAGAGCAGGATTTCGATCGGCACGCCGGACTCCTTGAGCGTGGGCACGTCGGGTGCCGCGGCGACCCGCTTGCCCGAGGTCACGGCCAGGCCGTGGATCCTGCCGCCCTTCATCTGCGAGACGGCGGGAGGCATGCTGGCGAAGCCGAAGCTCACCTCGCCTGCGATGAGCGCCTGTACTTGCCCGGCACCGCCCTTGTAAGGCACGTGCAGCGCGTTGATGCCGGCCACCTGCTTGAAGGACTCGCCGGCCAGCTGCGTGATGGTGCCATTGCCCGACGAGGCATACGGCAGCGGCTGGGGCGCCGCCTTGGCCTGTGCGATCAGCGCCTTCACGTCGTTCGCCTTGGAGGCGGTGCTCGAGACCAGCATGAGCGGCGTGGAGGCCACGAGCGAGACCATGCTGAAGTCACCCCAGGCGTCGAACTTCAGCCGGTGGTAGGCAGCCGCCGAGATCGCATGGCTGGTCATGTCCTGGAAGTACAGCGTATAGCCATCGGCCGGCGCCTGGGCGACGAAGATGGACGCGATGGTGGTGCCGGCGCCGGCCCGGTTGTCCACGATGACCGTCTGGCCCATCTGCACGCTCAGCCGCTGCGCCAGCGCGCGGGCCAGCACGTCGGAAATGCCGCCGGGGGGGAAGCCGACCACCATCGTGATGGGCCTGGAGGGATACGGCGCGGCCTGGGCCGAGGCCAGGGGGGCGACGAACGCCGAGCTGAGGACGATGGCCGCCAGCTTGAACAGGGAAGTCTTCATGACATGCAGGTCCGGGTAGTTCTGTGGGGAGAAGCGCGGGAGGCATCGCAAGATGCGAGCCTTCCAGACCAGCTTATGGCGCGGCAAACCTGGGCGTCAACAAGCTTCAGAGAAGTTGCACTATTTGGACTCCGATGGCCAGCTGCCCCCGGGTTTGCACCAATATCGGCATCGCGTGGCCAGGTTTGGAGCGCGTGCGCACAGGCCACGCACCAAAGCGGACCAGAGTCCAACATGTGGAATCACTGCGGCATTCGTTGCATCCGCGGCAGCGCGCCCGTAGCATGCCCGGCACCGGGCCGCTCTTGGCCCCGCCCGTTCGACCAACGATCCGCAGGCAGCGCATGACACGCCCCCTACTTCCCCGCCACACCCGCTACGAATACCACCCGCTGCCCGAACGCAAGGACTACAGCTGGCCGGGCGGCAAGCGCCTGGCCTTCGTGCTGACGACGAACATCGAGTGCTTTGCCTTCGGCGCCGGCAACGGCCACGACCCGGCCAAGACCGGCGAGCCGCAGACGCATCGCAACTACTCGTGGCGCGACTACGGCAACCGGATCGGGGTGTGGCGCTTCTTCGAGCTGTTCGACGAGTTGCGCCTGCCCGCCGCGCACAACGTCAACAGCCTGGTCTATGACTACGCGCCACAGGTGATGGACGAGATTCGCCGCCGGGGGGACGAGATCGTCGCCCACGGCCGCACCAACGCCGAAAACCACCGTGGCATGTGGGAGGCCGACGAGGAACGCATCGTCCAGGAGGTGGTCGCCACCTTCGTCAAGCACGAAGGCCGCGCACCCACCGGCTGGATGGGTTCGGGCGCCTACGAGAGCGCCTGGACGCCCGACCTGCTCAAGGAAGCCGGGTTCAAGTACCTGATGGACTGGCCCATGGACGACCAGCCGGTGTGGATGCGCACGCGCAGCGGCCCCATCCTGTCGGTGCCCTACCCGATCGAGCTGAATGACTCCCAGGTGATCACGCACCGCAGGCAGGACGCCAGCGACTTCTGCGACATGATCGTGCAGCAGTTCGACGAAATGGCCGAGCAGTGCGAGCGGCATCCGCTGGTGATGAACGTCTCGATCCACCCGAACATCTTCGGCCAGCCGTTCCGGCTGCGCCTGCTGCGCCAGGCGCTGCGCCACTGTCTCGAGAGCAAGGCGCGGGACAAGCTCTGGCTGGCCCGTCCCGGCGAGATCGCGGAGTTCTGCCACAGCCTGCCGCCCGGCGTGATCCCGGGCAGCGACATGTTCAAGGCGTGATGGGGCAGCGCGACCTGCCGGCCTGCGCAGCACCCCGACCCACCATCAACCCTTCGAGAAAGCAATCATGAATTCCGCCATCGGCGCGAGCGTGCGCGCCCGCGCACCGTACCAGTCCATCGTCAAGCGGCCCCGGCTGCGCCTGCCCGGGGATGCCCGCGTGGTCGTCTGGTACATCGTCAACGTGGAGGTGTGGC
>JAQGMU010000236.1 GCA_028292195.1 Ramlibacter sp.
CGGCCGGGCCCGGCCCGAACAAGGAAGCGCCGACCGCCGACCGCTCCCACCTGAAAGTCGACCTGCTGGAGATTGCGGCCGAACGCGACCCGACGCTGCGCCTTTCCACCGAATTGAACCTGCAGCCCAGCACTGACCCGCAGGCGCGCCTGAACGCGGCCGCGCTCTGGGCCGCCTTGCAGCGCAGCCCGGACGACGTGCTGCGCGACGGCCAGCGCATGCAGTCGCTGGAGCGCGACCTCGGCGCATTGCGCGCACAGACCCAGCAGAACGCCGCCGCCGTCGGCCAGATGCGCGCCCAGGTCGAACAGGCCCGCAACAACAAGTACCAGGCTTCAGCGCTGGCCGTGGCCCTGCTGGCCGCCCTGGCGGCGCTGGCCGGCTGGATGCTGTGGCAATGGCGGCGCGCCCGCCGGCTCGAGAACGTGAACCGCTGGTTCGAGTCGCCGCGCGAGCCGGCCCTGGCCAGGTTCCCGGTGGGACCGCCGGTGGGGCCGGCCGGCGGCGGCACCGGATCCGGTCCCGACGCCCATCCGGACTCCGACAGCAGCGTGCTCGGAACGGCCGCGGCATCGGCGATCGCCAAGGCCACGCCTTCGGGCTGGGGGACGCTGGGGCACACGGAGTTCCAGGCCAGCGTGGGCGGCACCGTCCGCATGGTGGGCGTGCAGGAACTGATCGACGTCCACGACAAGGCCGACTTCTTCCTGGCACTGGGCCAGCACGACCAGGCCATCGCCATCCTCGAGGCGCACGTCCACGACCAGGTGGAGACCAGCGCCCTGGCCTGGATGGACCTGCTGGAGCAGTACCACAAGCTGGGCAGGAGCGCCGATTTCGAGCGCCTGCGCGCCGAGTTCCGCCAGCGCTTTTCCGTGCAGGTGCCGGACTTCGAGCATTTCGACCAGCCGACCAGCTCGCTGGAAAACTATGGCCGTGCGCTCAGCCGCATCGTTGCACTCTGGCCGTCGCAGCGGGTGCTGAACGTGATCGAGGAGTCGATCTTCCGCAAGCCCGGGCTGCCGGGGGCCGAGCCCTTCAGCCTGGAAGCCTACCGCGAGCTGGTGCTGCTGTACCACATCGCCAAGGAAGTCGCGCCGGCGGACGACAGCCTGTCCGCGCCGCTGGAGTACAGGCCGACCGACTTCCCGTCCACTTCGCTGCAGCCGCTGAACATGCTGGACCTGCCGTCCACGCGGGCGCCGCTGGCGCATGCTGCGCCCGAGCCCACCACCGCGCCGGTGCCCATGCCCGCGCCGGAAGCCACCGTGGTCATGGGCCGCATCGCGCCGGACGAAGACGACGCGACGATTCCGCCCGAGGACCGCAACAAGCTGATGATTCCGCCGTCGTCGCCGCGCATCGGGCTCGACATCGACCTGGCTGCGCCGGGCGCCGCCGCTGCCGCGGCCGCCGCTGCCGCGGCCAGTGGCGAGTCGCGCGAACTGGAGCCGCTGGACTTCGACACCAGCGCCTTCGACGAGAACAGCACCGAAGACCCGTCGCACAAGACCAAGTAAGGCCCCCGGGGAGCTTCAGACCCCCTGGCGGGCGAAGCGGGTGGCCAGCGCGCTGACGGCCAGCGCCGCCAGCAGGCCGGCGAAGCCGGCCCAGTGCAGCCAGTCCATGTCGCCGTGCACGATCAGCCAGCCGCCGCTGGCCGCGCCTATCGCCTGGCCGGCGTACATGGCGGACGAATTGAGCGCCACCGAGGCCGCGGCCAGCGCAGGCGCGATGGCCACCAGCCGCGCCTGCTGCGCCGAATTGGACGAGAAGCAGCCCAGCGCCCAGGGAATGCAGACCAGCGCCGCCAGCGCCAGGCTGGTGCCCAGCGCGAAGCCCGCCAGGCTTGCGGCCATCAGGGCAATGCCGATCAGCACCGCGCGCTCGACGCCGATGCGGTCGATGTAGCGCGTCATCAGCATGTTGCCCAGCAGGCCGAAGGCGCCGAACCACATGAAGAACAGGCTCAGCTCACCCGGGCTCGCCCCGAGCCTCTGCTTGAACCAGGGCGCGAAGTAGGAGAACTGCACGAACTGGCCGGCGGCGTAGAGCACGGTGACCAGCACCGCCGTCATCAGCGCCTTGGAGCGGAGGATGAACTGCCAGGATTCCAGCGACAGCGCCGCCGGCTTGATGCCGTCCGGCATGGAGCGCCAGACCCAGGCCGCGCTCACCAGGCTCAGGGCGGCGACCGCGCCGAAGGCGTAGCGCCAGCCGAAGGTGCCGCCCAGCCAGGCGCCGAGCGGCATGCCCAGCACCGAGGCGACCGACCAGCCGAGGAAGATGAAGGTGATGGCGCGGCCGCGCTGCGCCGGCGCCACCAGCAGGCCGACACAGGCGGCGGCCTGCGGCGTGAAGACGGCCGGTGGCACCAGCGCCAGCACCCGCAGCGGCAGCAGCCAGGCGAAGCTGGGCGCGAGGGCGCAGGCGACGTGGAACAGTGCGAACCAGACCATGGAGGCCGCCAGCAGGCGGCGCCGGTCCCAGCCGGCCACCACGGCGGCGAACAGCGGGGCGCCGATGCACATCAGAAGGGCGCCGGCGGAGATCAGCTGGCCCGCGGTGGCCACGGAGACATCCAGCCCGCTGCTGATTTCGTTCAGCGTGCCGGGCACCACCATCACCCCGCTGCCGATCACGAAATTGCCGAACAGGAGCGGCCACAGCACGGCCGGCATGGGGTCGCGCGTTTCGGTGGCGGCGAGCGGGACGGAGGACAAGGCGGCTGGTCAGCGGCGCACTTGCAGCGCGCCCGGATTCACGATGTTGGTCGGGGTACCCTTGATGAAGTTGACCACGTTGTCGAAAGCCGCGCCGAAATAGAGCTCATAGCTTTCCTGCTCCACGTAGCCGATGTGCGGCGTGCAGATGCAGTTCTCCAGCCGCAGCAGCGCGTGGCCCTGCAGGATGGGCTCGCTCTCGAACACGTCGATCGCGGCGAAGCCGGGGCGGCCGCGGTTCAGGCCGGCGATCAGCGCCTCCGGCTCGAGCAGTTCGGCGCGCGAGGTGTTCACCAGCATGGAGGTGGGCTTCATGCGGTTCAGGTCCTCGAGCTTGACGATGCCGAAGGTTTCCTCGTTCAGGCGCAGGTGCAGCGAGAGCACGTCGCTCTCGGCGAACAGCTCCTCGCGGCTGGCGGCCGCCAGGTAGCCGTCGCTTTCGGCCTTGGCGCGCGACTCCGGGCTGCCCCAGACCTGCACCTTCATGCCGAAGGCCTTGCCGTAGCCCGCCACCAGCTGGCCGACCTTGCCGTAGCCCCAGATGCCCAGCGTCTTGCCGCGCAGCACCATGCCGACCCCGAAGTTGGGCGGCATCGAGGCGGCCTTCATGCCGGACTGCTGCCAGGCGCCGTGCTTCAGGCTGGCGATGTACTGCGGCAGGCGCCGCATCGCGGTCATGATCAATGCCCAGGTCAGTTCGGCCGGGGCAATCGGCGAGCCGACGCCTTCGGCCACGCCGATGCCGCGTTCGGTGCAGGCCTCGATGTCGATGTGCGCGCCGACGCGGCCGGTCTGCGAGATCAGCTTCAGGCGCGGCAGCTTCTCCACCAGCTGGCGGGAGATCTGGGTTCGTTCGCGGATCAGGACGATCACGTCGGCGTCGCGCAGCCGCACCGACAGCTGGCCGATGCCCTTGACGGTGTTGGTGAAGACTTTCGCCGGATAGGGCTCCAGTTTGGTGGCGCTCTGCAGCTTGCGCACGGCATCCTGGTAATCGTCGAGGATCACGATGTTCATGCCGGGATTGTGCCTTGCGCAATTCACCCTCTGCAGCGCGGGCGCAACAGCGGCGCTAGGATGGCGGCCTTCGACACAACACAACAGGAGACTTTCGATGGCAACCACGTCCATGTACACGGCCAGCATTCCGGTGTTCCAGCACATGCTGAAAAACCTGTCCCACATCCTCGACAAGGGCGCCGCCCACGCCGAGACCCGCAAGATCGACCCGGCTGCGCTGACGACCTTCCGGCTGTTCCCGGACATGCTGCCCTTGACCCGCCAGGTGCTGATTGCCTGCGACGCCGCCAAGAACGGCGTGGCGCGCGCTTCCGGCGTGGACGCGCCGAAGTTCGAGGACAACGAAGCCACCTTCGCCGACCTGAAGGCGCGGATCCAGAAGACCCTGGACTACCTGGCCACCGTGCCGGCCAGCGCGCTCGACGCTGTCGAGGACAAGGAGATCACCTTCCCGGTGGGCCCGAACACCCGCACCATGAAAGGGCAGGCCTACCTGCTGACCTGGGTCCTGCCCAACTTCTACTTCCACCTCGTGACCGCATACGACATCCTGCGGCACAACGGGGTGGAGCTGGGCAAGCGGGACTACCTGGTGGGCAGCCAGCAATAAGCAGCGGCCTGCTGCTACCGCCCTTCCAGCGCCGCCAGCCGGTCCAGTTCCGCGCAGACATCGGCAAGCCGGCCGGAGATGACCATGCGCCCCGCCACCGCGCGCGAAGCGCTCGGCTCCAGCACCCGCACCACGCGCAGCGGTATGGCCGGCAGGGGCCGGACCGGCGGGGCTGGGCGAGGATAGGCCACCCGCACCGGCGCAGGGGTTGCGGCGGGCTCGCCGGGGCCGCCGGCCAGCCAGGTGACGAAGGCCTGCAGCGGCGCGAACAGCTGATGCAGGGAGAAGATGGTTGCGGTCGCCATGTGGAAGCTCCTGGAGAGGGTTAACACACAGGCAGGATTCGGTCGGGGCTGTCGCCGCAGGGTGATGGCGCCCACGCGCCATACGCCTGCCACCTGCGGCGGCAGCCGGAATCACATGAGCATGGTGTTGCGGATCAGGCCGACGGCGATGCCTTCCACCTCGAACGGCTCGCCGGGCTCGACGATGATGGTCGGGTAGTCGGGGTTTTCGGCGTGCAGCTCGATCAGGTGCTTGTTGCGGCGGAAGCGCTTGACGGTGACTTCGTCGCCCAGGCGCGCCACCACGATCTGGCCGTTCTTGGCCTCGCGGGTGGATTGGACGGCGAGCAGGTCGCCGTCCATGATGCCGGCGTCGCGCATCGACATGCCGCGCACCTTGAGCAGGTAGTCGGGCCGGCGCGGGAACAGGGCGCTTTCGACGTAGTAGGTCTGGTCGACGTGTTCCTGCGCCAGGATGGGCGAGCCGGCGGCCACCCGGCCTATCAGCGGCAGCGCCAGCTGGGCCAGTGTCTGCAGCGGCAGCGAGTACTGCTTGGCGCGCGATTCGTGGATGGAGCGCAGGGTTTCGGACTGCAGCCGGATGCCGCGCGAGGTGCCGCTTATGAGCTCGATGACGCCCTTGCGCGCCAGGGCCTGGAGGTGCTCCTCCGCCGCGTTCGCGGACTTGAAGCCGAGCTCGGAGGCGATTTCGGCGCGGGTGGGCGGCGCCCCGGTGCGTGCGACGGCACTCTGGATCAGGTCCAGAATCTGTTGCTGGCGGGCAGTGAGCTTCGGGGCTTCGTCGGTCATCGCGGGCTCCTAGAGCGGGTGGCGCAGGGTTACTGTTTCGATATCCAGTAGCTGTATTTTTCAACAGTTCGAACGGATTGGCAAGTGGCAGGCAAAAAAATCGTGGTATTGGGCACCGGCGGGACGATCGCCGGACGAGCCGCATCGGCTTTCGACAACGTCGGCTACCAGTCCGCGCAGCTCGGAGTGGCCAAGCTGCTGCAGGGCCTGCCGGCCCTGGCCGGCCTGGAGGTGGAGGCCGAACAGGTCACGCAGATCGACAGCAAGGACATGGACTTCGCGGTCTGGGTGGCCCTGGCGCAGCGTTGCGCCCACTGGCTGGCGCGGGAGGACGTGGCGGGGCTGGTGGTGACCCACGGCACCGACACCATGGAGGAAACGGCCTTCTTCCTGCAGGCGCTGCTGGCGCCGGCGAAACCGGTGGTGCTGACCGGCGCGATGCGGCCGGCCACCTCCGCCGGTGCCGATGGGCCGCAGAACCTGGCGGACGCCCTGGCCGTGGCGGCCACTCCGGGGGCGCGTGGAGTCTGCGTCGCCTTTGCCGGCACGCTGCATGGCGCCCACGACGTCGCCAAGGCGCACAACTACCGGCTGGCCGCCTTCACCTCGGGCGACGCCGGGCCGCTGGCGTACATCGAGGAAGGGCGGCTGCGGCAGTTGCGGGCCTGGCCGGCGGGCGAGCCGATGCGCACGCTGGCCAGCCTGCGCGCGCCGGCCGACTGGCCCCGGGTGGAAATCGTTTGGAGCTATGCCGGCGCCACCGGCAGCACGGTGCGCGCGCTGGTGGCCGACGGCGTGCGCGGCCTGGTCGTCGCCGGCACGGGCAACGGTTCGCTGCACCATGCGCTGGAAGAGGCCTTGCTGCATGCGCAGCCGGCCGGCGTGGTGGTGCGGCGCACCACGCGCTGCGCCGAAGGGGTGGTCATCGCCACCGCCGGGGACCGGTTAGCGGCGGTGGGCCTGTCGCCGGTGAAGGCGAGGATCGCGTTGATCCTCGAGTTGATGCATTGAACTACTTGCCGCAGTCCGCCAGCGCCTGCAGCGCCCGCGCGGTGATCTCGTCCACCGTGCCCATGCCGTCGAT
>JAQGMU010000248.1 GCA_028292195.1 Ramlibacter sp.
GTGGTCGGCCGCCTGCGGGCGCTGGGGCCGGCGCGGCCGCCGGGTGCGCCCAAGCCAGAGCCGGCGTCCCGGAGGGCATGATGGCCTTCACCTCGAACTACGTGACCTGCGCCGGGCGCGAGATCCACTACACGGAGTGGGGCGCGCGCAACCAGGGCACCGTGATCGCCTGGCATGGCCTGGCCCGCACCGGCCGCGACATGGACGAACTGGCCGAGGCGTTGTCGGACCGCTACCGCGTGATCTGCCCCGACACCATCGGCCGCGGCTACAGCCAGTGGAGCCCGGACCCCGGCAACGAGTACCAGCTGTCGTTCTATGCGCGGCTGGCGGCCGACCTGTTCGAGCGGCTGGGCATCCAGCGCGCGCACTGGGTCGGCACCTCGATGGGCGGCGCCATCGGCACGGTCTGCGCCGGCGGGCTGGTGCAGCCGCAGATGCAGGGGCGCATCCAGAGCCTGCTCCTGAACGACAACGCACCGCGGCTGGCGGAAGCTGCCCTGGCGCGCATCCGGGCCTATGCCGGCAGCCCGCCGGCCTTCGACACGATGGCGCAGCTGGAGGCCTTTTTCCGCCAGGTCTACAAGCCCTACGGCTGGCTGGGCGACGCCCAATGGCGGCGGCTGGCCGAGACCTCCACCCGCCGCCTGCCCGATGGCCGGGTGACGCCGCACTACGACCCGGCGATGGTGCGGCAGTTCACCGATCATCCCGACGACTACGACCTGTGGGAGCACTACGACCGCATCGGGGTGCCGGTGCTGCTGCTGCGCGGGGCGGAGTCGGACCTGGTGCTGCGCGACGCGGCGGCGGAGATGCTGACGCGCGGGCCGGGGGCCAAGGGGCTGGCCAGGGTGGTGGAGATCGAAGGGTGCGGGCATGCGCCGGCCTTGAATGTGCCGGAGCAGCTGGAACTGGTGCGGGCGTTCATTGACGCGAGCGACGGAGCTTGACGGGATGCTCCGGTGGGGTCGCTGCGCGAACCCACCCTACAGCGGTGTAGGGTGGGTTTCGCGCAGCGAACCCCACCGGTACAGACCGCACGCGATCCCCGATTACCCCGCAGCCCCGAGCCGCACCGCCCGTTCCTTCTGCGCCGCCAGCACCTGCGCATCCGGCGCCACCTGCGTCGGCCACCCCGCCAGGTGCTGCTGCGCGATGTTGCCCAACGCACCTATCCACTCCGTCTCGTCGTTCAGGCACGGGATGTAGTGGAACTCCTTGCCGCCTGCGGTGAGGAAGGCCGCGCGACCCTCCTGCGCGATTTCCTCCAGCGTCTCCAGGCAGTCGCTGATGAAGCCGGGGCAGACCACGTCGACGCGCTTCCTGCCAGCCTTGGCCAGCGCCTTCAGCGTCGGCTCGGTGTACGGCTCCAGCCACCTGGCGCGGCCGAAGCGGGACTGGAAGGTCAGCGTGAATTGTTCGGGCTTCAGCTGCAGCCATTCGGCCAGCAGCCGCCCCGTCTTCCGGCACTCGCAGTGGTAGGGATCGCCCAGGCGCAGCGTGCGCTCGGGCACGCCGTGGAAGCTCATGACCAGGTGGTCCGGCCGTCCCTTTTCGCGCCAGTGCCGCTCGATGCGATGCGCCAGTGCCTGCAGGTAGCCGCGGTCGTCGTGGTAGCGGTTGACGAAGCGCAGCTCCGGCACGTTGCGCTGGCGCGCCGTCCATGCGTTGACGGCGTCGATCACGCTGGCGGTGGTGGTGCCGGAGTACTGCGGGTAGGCGCTCAGCACCAGGATCCGGCTGGCGCCGGCGGCGGCCAGCGCGTCGAGCCGGCTGGCGATCGAGGGGGTGCCATAGCGCATCGCGTAGGCCACCTTCACCCGGTGGTGGCCATGCTCGCCGAGCCAGCCTTGCAGCCGCTTGGCCTGGCGTTCGGTCCAGACCTTCAGCGGCGAGCCCTCGGGCGTCCAGATGGTCGCGTACTTGGCCGCCGACCTGGCGGACCGCAGCGGCAGGATCACTCCGTACAGCAGCGGCAGCCAGGCGGCGCGCGGGATTTCCACCACCCGCGGATCGCTCAGGAATTCCGCCAGGTAGCGGCGCACCGCGGCCGGTGTCGGCGCCTCCGGCGTGCCCAGGTTGCACAGGAGGACGCCGGTCAGGGCCGGCTGCCCGTGCTGGTGGGCGGAAGGCGGAGCATTGGAAGGCTTTACGGGCATGCGGTATTCTCGCGCCCCATGCTGGACCCGGCCAAAATCAAAGCCA
Source organism: Ramlibacter sp. (assembly GCA_028292195.1). Lineage (GTDB taxonomy): Bacteria > Pseudomonadota > Gammaproteobacteria > Burkholderiales > Burkholderiaceae_C > Ramlibacter. The sequence goes on from JAQGMU010000248.1 coordinate 2,209, forward strand.
TCACGATCGACCTGGACGACACCCTGTGGCCGATCTGGCCCGTGATCGAGCGCGCCGAGAAGGCCCTGCACCGCTGGCTGGTGGACCACGCGCCGATGACCGCGGCGCTGTTTTCCAACCCGCTGGCGCTGCGCGAGATCCGCGAAGCGATGAGCCGCGCGCGGCCCGACCTGAAGAACGACATGAGTGCGCTGCGGCGCGAGTCGATCCGCTTCGCGCTCACCCGCGCCGACGAAAACCCGCTGCTGGCCGAGGCCGCCTTCGAGGTGTTCTTCGACGAGCGCCAGCGCGTCACCCTGTTCGAGGACGCCCTGCCGGCACTGGAATTCCTGGCGGGCCGCTACCCGATGGTGGCGCTGTCCAACGGCAACGCCGACGTCAGGCGCATCGGCCTGGGCCGCTTCTTCCGCGCCAGCATCAGTGCCCGCGAGTTCGGCGTCGGCAAGCCCGACCCGCGCATCTTCCTGGCCGCGGCCGGGGCGGTGGACGTGCAGCCGGAGAACGTCCTGCACATCGGCGACGACGTCACGCTCGATGCGCTGGGCGCGTTGAATGCGGGCATGCAGGCCGCCTGGCTCAATCGCGCGGACGAGTTGTGGCCGCACGAGCAGGAGCCGCATGTGACGCTGGCGAGCCTGGACGAGCTGCGGGAACTGTTTTCGTAGGGTGGGTTCGCGAACGCGACCCCACCACCGGGCGGCGCGGAAACGGTGGGGTCGCTGCGCGAACCCACCCTACACGAGCGCGGCAACAGCGAGACCCGAGCGCACCGTCCCCTCGATCGTCGCCGGATACGGCCCCTCGACGTAGTCGCCACAGGCCCACAAGCGCGGCGCCACCGCCAGCGGCGGCCGCACCACGCCCGGCACGCAGGCGAAGGTCGCCCGCTTCTCCACCACCGTCTGCAGCGGCTGCACGTTCCAGCCCAGGCCGCGCGCCTGCGCCAGCACCTGCGCTTCCAGCGTCTCGCGGTCGCCAGCGGCGGCGCTGGCGACGAAGGCCAGCAGGCCGGCCGGCCCACCCAGTTGCGCCCGGTCGAACACGAACTGCGCCGGTGCTTCGGGCCCGCTGCGCAAGGTCAGCATCGGCAGCGGCAGGCGCGGCCCGCCGGTGACGTACACGGTGGCGATCGCTTCGTGCTCCAGGGCTTCAGCCTGCCGGGCCCAGGCCGCGCCGGCCGGGGCCGCGCCAGCGGCCAGGCGTGCCGCCTCCGGCGCCGGGCAGGCCAGCACCACGGCGTCGTAGCGTTCGCCATCGACGGCGCAGCGAGCGTCGGTCGCGGCGACCGCCTGCACCCGCCGGCCCAGGCGCACTTCGGCGCCGTGCCCTTCCAGCCAGGCCACGGCTGCCTGCGGGAACAGCCGGCCGAGGTCCTGCTTCGGCAGCAACAGGTTGGAGCCGCCCCAGCGGCCGTGGCCGCGGCCGAACAGGGCGTCGCGCAGCACCCGCAGGAACACGGTGCCGCTGGAGCGCGCGGCCGGCGTGTTGAGGGCCGAGACGCACAGCGGCTCGATCAGCTCGGCGCGCACGCGCGGGGTCAGCGTGACGCACAGGTCGGCCACGCTGGCCAGGGGCGGGCACTGGAAGCCCGACCGCTGCCAGTTGAACGAGGCCCGCAGCAGGGACAGCTTGTCCCGCCAGTTCCATCCGCGCGCCGTGAGGATGCCGGCGGCCGCGTCCAGCGGCGAAGGCCAGGGCGGCAGCTTCAGGCCGGCGCCATCGGGCAGCCGCAGCGCCAGCGGCAGCCGCAGCAGCGCGTCGTCCAGCCGCACGCCCACCTGTTCCATCAGTTTCAGCGTCTCCAGGTAGGCGCCGATCAGGATGTGCTGGCCGTTATCGAGCAGGGCCTCGCCGCCGTCGGGCAGGCGGACGGGCAGCGTGCGGGCGCGTCCGCCGGGAACGCGCGCGGCCTCGAACACGGTGATGGCGTGGCCGCGGCCCGTGGCCGCAATGGCCGCCGCGAGCCCGCCCCAGCCGGCGCCGACGATCGCAACCCGCATCAGGCCAGCCGGCCCAGCGCCTGCACCTTCCAGGCCAGCCAGAGCTTGCGCACCGGGGTGAGGCTGATGCGCTGGTCCAGCACCCTGAAGTCCTCGGCCTCGATCTCGCGCAGCAGGGTGCGGTAGATGCTGGCCATCATCAGGCCCGGCTTCTGGGCGCGCCTGTCCTCGGCCGGCAGCAGGGCCAGCGCCTCGTCGTAGAGCGCGTGGGCGCGGCGTGCCTGGAACTTCATCAGGGCGATGAAGCGGTCCGAGTGCACGCGCTGCAGCACTTCGTGGGCCTTGACGTCGAACTGCTGCAGCTCGTTCACCGGCAGGTAGATGCGCCCGCGCCGCGCGTCCTCGCCGACGTCGCGGATGATGTTGGTCAGCTGGAAGGCCAGCCCCATCCTGTGGGCGTAAGCGGTGGTCGCGTCCTGCGTCTGGCCGAAGATGCGTGCCGCCACCTCGCCCACCACGCCGGCCACCAGGTGGCAGTAGCGCTGCAGGCCGGCGAAGTCGAGGTAGCGGGTCTGCTCCAGGTCCATCTGGCAGCCGCGGATCACCGACTGCAGGTGCTCCTGCGCTATGCCGTAGGTGGGCACGCTGGGCAGCAGCGCCTTCATCACCGGGTGGGTGGGGTTGCCCTGGAAGGACTGCGCGACTTCGCTTTGCCACCAGGCCAGCTTGGTCTGGGCGATGTGGGGGTCGCTGACTTCGTCGACCACGTCGTCCACCTCGCGGCAGAAGGCGTAGAACGCCGTGATCGCCGCGCGCCGCGGCGGCGGCAGGAAGAGGAAGGCGTAATAGAAGCTGCTGCCCGACGCGGCGGCTTTTTCCTGGACATATTGTTCCGGCGTCATCGTCCCGATTCTCACATCCGCAGGGTGCGCCACAGCAACACCGGCGCATCCAGGGCGCGCAGCCTGGGCCGCGCGTGCAGCGTGTCGAAGCCGCCGGCCGCGATGCGATCGAGGACGCGCAGCCCGCCCTGCACCACCAGCCGCAGCTCCCAGCCGGCGCGCCCCGGCACGCGCTTCGCCAGCGGGGCGCCGGCCAGCATCAGGGCGCGGGCCCAGTCGCACAGCTCGGCGACCAGCGCGCGCGCGCGCGGGTCCGCGGCCCAGTGTTCCGGGTGGGCCGGGTCCAGGCCATGGCGAATCGCATCTTCGGCGGGCACGTAGTAGCGGCCGCGGGTGATGTCGACGCCCAGGTCCTGCCAGAAGTTGATCAATTGCAGCGCGCTGCAGACCGCGTCGCTCATCGCCAGCGAAGAATCGTCGCGTACAAGATACAGATGCAAAAGCAGTCGACCCACCGGATTGGCCGAGCGCCGGCAGTACGCGAGCAGCTCGCGGCGGTCCGCGTAGCCGGCTTTGTCGCGCGTTTTCACGACGTCCTGGCGGAAGGCGTCGAGCAGGTCGGCCAGCGGCTGGCAGGGCAGGGCGAACTGCAGGATGGCGCGGCGCAGCGGCGGGAACACGAACGGCCAGCGCCCAGAATCCGCCGCGCTGGTAAACGAGGCCATCAGGTCGCTTCGGTAGTCATCCAGTGCCGATATTCGCTGCTCCGCGGTGGCATCGCCCTCATCCGCGATGTCGTCGGCGGTGCGCGCGAACCAGTAGATGGCGGCGATCGGCGCTCGCAATCCGGGGGGGCAAAGCCAGGAGGCGACGGGGAAGTTTTCGTAGTGATGGCCCAGCGCGTGCCGGTCGTCGGAGGAGGGGGTCACGCCCGGATTGTCGCTTGACAAGGATGGGCCGTTTTCCTAGATTACTAACCGGTCAGTCATTAACGGAAAGCATCCAGTTCGCTAAAGCTGGAAATGTTACTTGCCGTAACTCGACCGTTTTGCGAAATTCGGTACAGCCGCCATGAAGAAACCCCCCCTCCGCTCGCTGTCCTGGAGCGCCATCGCCCTCTCCGCCCTCCTGCTGGCTGGCTGTTCGCGCCCCCAGGCGCCGGCCGAGCCGGTGCGCGCGGTGAAAGTGATCACCGTCGGCGCCTCCTCGCTGCAAGCCATGCGCGAGTTTTCCGGCGAGGTGAAGCCGCGGGTCGAATCGCGCCTGGGCTTTCGCGTCGGCGGCAAGGTGACACGGCGCCAGGCCGAAGTGGGCCAGCGCGTCCAGGCCGGCCAGGTGCTGGCCCAGCTCGATCCGCAGGATTACCGGCTGGCCGCCGATGCGGCCCGCGCCGGGGTGGCCGCGGCCGCCACCAACCGCGACCTGGCCGCTGCCGACTACAAGCGCTACATCACCTTGCGCGAACAGAACTTCATCAGCGGCGCCGAACTCGAGCGCCGCGAAACCGCGCTGAAGGCCGCGCAGGCCCAGCTGGAACAGGCCCAGGCGCAGCTCTCGTCCCAGGGCAACCAGACCCGCTACACCGACCTGATCGCCGACGTGTCCGGCGTTGTCACCGCCGTCGAAGTCGAGCCGGGACAGGTGGTCTCGGCCGGCACGCCCATCGTGCGCATCGCCCAGGACGGCCCGCGCGACGTGGTGTTCTCGGTGCCCGAAGACAAGATGGCCGCGGTGCTGCCTGGCAGCGTGGTGCAGGTGAAGGTCTGGGCCGGCAACGCCATCCTGCCGGGCCGCGTGCGCGAAGTGGGGGCCAGCGCCGACCCGGTCACGCGGACCTATCCCGTCAAGGTTGCGCTCGAAGGCGCGGTCCAGCCACCGCTGGGCGCGACGGTGACCGTGACGCCGCAGTCGATGGGCCAGGCCGGCCTGCAGGTGATCAAGCTGCCCACCAGCGCGCTGCGCCAGGAAGGGCAGGGCACCGCGGTGTGGGTGCTGGACAAGGCGACGATGACGGTGCGCTCGCAGATCGTGCAGGTGGCCACGGCCGACGGCAACGAAGCGGTGATCGCCTCCGGCCTGCAGCCCGGGATGCTGGTCGTATCGGCGGGCGTGCACGTCCTCTCTCCCGGCCAGAAAGTGACGATCTGGCAGGACAAGACCGCCGCCGTGCCGCCGCTCGCCGTGCAGCCCCAGCCCCTGCCGAAGCCCGGCGTCGCCCAGGCCGGCACTTTGCCCGCATCGCGCTGACCATGAGTGCATCGACGAGCCGCGAGCGCTTCAACCTCTCGCGTTGGGCCCTCGAGCATCCCGCGCTGACGCGCTACCTGATGGTGGTGCTGATGCTGCTGGGCACGGCCGCCTACTTCCA
>JAQGMU010000316.1 GCA_028292195.1 Ramlibacter sp.
GGCGTGACGCCCGCGATGGCGATGGTGAATGCGCTGAAGCCGCTGGCCGCGATGCACCTGCACTACAGCGCGACGGATGCGGACGACGCGGCCTTCTTGCCGGAGTTCGCAGCGCGCCGCAAGGACCGCCCCAATTTCAGCTACACGGTGCGCGAGACCGAGACCCGCGGGCGGGTCACCGAAGCCAAGATCCGCATCCTGGCGGAGCAGTACCGCGACGCGCAGTTCTACATCTGCGGCCCGGCAGGCTACGTGGAGCTGGTCCACAGGACCTTGAAGCGGGCCGGGATTCCCGCGGGCCGGATCCACGTCGAGCTGTTCGCGGTGGCGGCGTCCGGCTCAACGGTGCGAACGACCCGTGTCAAGGCCTGGCTCGTCGGGGCCTGCCTGGCGCTGCTGCCCTTGCTGTTGCTGCTGCCCGCGCTGGAGCAGGTCCGTCCGCATGGCCACCCGAACGTGGGGCATGCCGACCTCAAGTGCGTGTCGTGCCATATGGAGTCGCCGGCATCGACCCGCCAGGCTTTCCAGGCCAAGGTGAAGCATGCGATCGGCCTGCGCCAGACGGGCGCCGTGCTGGGCATGCAGCCGGTGACGTCGGCCACCTGCATCCAGTGCCATGCCAACTCCGACGACCGCCACGCGCCCAATCGCTTCCTCGAGCCGCGCTTCGCGCAGGCCCGCGCGGAAACCGGCGCCCAGCAATGCGTCAGCTGCCACCGCGAGCATTCGGCGGTGCGGGTGACCGCGCCCAGCAGCGGCTACTGCGTCAGCTGCCACCAGGACCTGAAGGTCAAGAACGACAAGACCTCGCCCACCCACGACTTCCTGGTGCGCAACCAGCAGTGGACCTCCTGCCTGCAGTGCCACGACTACCACGGCAACCACAAGTGGAATGCGCCGCTGCGGCTGCAGGACGCGGCGACGCTGGAAGTCCTGAACAAGTACCTGCAGGGCGGGCCATCGCCGTTCGGCAACACCATCGTCAAGGCGAAGCAGGGAAAGCCCGGATGAAAGCCAGCAAGCAAACCTTGATCGGCGCCGCGGCCTTCGCGCTGCTCGCCATCTATCTCGTCGTGTCTGCGCCGCCCGAGCTGCCGGATGGCGCGGGCGGCGGCAGGATGGTGCCCGCCGAATCGGTGCTGGCGCTGCTCGACGCGGAGAACGCCGCCATCCGCGCGCTCTACACCCGCGAGATCGTGGGCGAGGGCATCAAGCAAGGCCTGGCCTTCAAGGAAGACTGGAAGAAGGACGGCGTGGCCGCCGGGCCGCTGCCCGCCCTGCTGCTGCGGGAGACGTCGAACCGGCTGCAGATGCAGGCGCCGGAACTCGGCCTGTTCCTCGGCTCCGACTTCCCGCTGGTGAAGGAGAACCTGTTCAAGGGCGAACAGGCCGCGCACTACCAGGAGATCAAGAAGACGCTCAGGCCCAAGTTCTATTTCGACGCGAGCCTGGGCCGCACGACCGCGATGTTCCCCGACAAGGCCTCGGCCCAGGCCTGCGTCACCTGCCACAACCAGCACCCCAACACCCCCAAGAAGGACTGGGTGCTGAACGAACCGATGGGCGCCACCACCTGGTCTTATGCGGGCAGGCAGGTGTCCTCCGAAACGATGCTGCGGATGGTCCGCCAGCTGCGCGGCTCCGCCGTCGATGCCTACGCCTCCTACCTGCAGAAGGTGGACAAGTTCCCCGGCGAGGCCAGGCCGGCGGTCGGCGCCAGGTGGCCGCGCGAAGGTTTCTTCCTGCCGGACCTGGAGACCTTCCGCAAGGCGGTGGAGGCGCAGAACTCCGCCGGCACGCTCAACGCGCTGATGGCCGCCGCCGACGCCAAGGCCGCCACCGGGGAAAGGAAATGAGCTCCGGCTTCTCGGCCTCCGCCGCCATGCCCGTGCACGGGGTGCGCATGCCGGCTCCTGCCAGGGCCGCCCCGCGTGCGCGGGTGCGCGCCGCCTCCAGGCCGAGGCAGGCCGTGCGTGCCGGTCCGGCCACGAGCACCGGCCTCGCGTGGTGCGGGCTCGCATTGGTGCTGCTGCTCGAGGTGGTGCTGCTGTTCTTCCCGAGCGCCCTGCGCGTGAGCCCGCTGCAGGCCACCGTGCCGTTCAAGCAGCTGTCCGGGTATTCGATGTGCGCGCTGCTCTCGTTCGCGCTGGCCTCCGGCTGCCTGCGCCGCATGCCGGCCATGGCGAAGCGCCTGCGCGCCCTGGGCGTGCTGCACCAGGCCTGTGGACTGGCGCTGCTGCTGCTGCTGGCGTCCCACGTCGGCCAGGCGCCCACCGGTTTCCTGCGCTATGTCTTCCATGCCATGGCCTTCGGCGCTGCAGCCGGGGCGCTGCGCACGGTGCTAGTGCCCAGGCTCGGGCGTGCCGCGTCGACCGGGCTGCTGGCCCTGCACATCAGCCTGTCGTGCCTGGTGGGCGCGGGCGCCGTGCTGCACCTGTACTTCGTCTACGTCTATTCGGCCTGACAGGGGGGCCTGCGCGGAAGCGGCTGCCTGGCTGGCGCCGTGCCTCGGCTTGCAGCACGCCGCGCGCACGCGCGTCCCTGCCGGTCAGCCCGCGAGCGGCTGGCGGTAGCGGAAGCACGAGCCGCCGCCGGCGCGCGCGGCCAGTTCCACCGTGCCGCCCAGGCGGTCGGCCACTGCCTGGACGATGGCCAGCCCGAGCCCGCTGCCGGTTTCGGCGGAGCCGGGCACGCGGTAGAACGGTTCGAACACGCGCCTGCGCTCGGCCTCCGGCACGCCGGAGCCGCGGTCCTCCACCTGCAAGACCGCGCAGCCCGCTTCGCGTGCCACCCGCACTTCGACCGTCCCGCCGGGCGCGCTGTAGCGCAAGGCGTTGTCGATGGCATTGCGGGCGATGGCGGCGAGCTGGCCTTCGCCTGCATCCACCTCGGCGGCCTCGAACGGATGAACGCGCACCTGCACGCCGCGCGAACGCGCAAGCGGCGCCAGGTCTTCGACCACGCCGGCCACCGCCTCGTCGAGCCGCATGCGCCGGGGTGCCGGCTCGCCGGCCTGCTGCTGCGCCAGCGCCAGCAACTGTTCCAGCAGCGCGCGGGTGCGTGCCAGGCCGGCCTGCAGGGGCGCCAGCCGCTCGCGCGTCTCGGCGGTCGGCAGCACGCGCTCCAGGTTCTCCGCCTGCAGCAGCAGCGCGGTGATCGGCGTGCGCAGTTCGTGCGCCGCATCGGCGATGAAGCGCTCCTGCTGCGCCAGCAGGCTGCGCACCCGCGCCAGCAGGTTGTTGATGGAGTCGGCGAAGGGCGCGATCTCGTCGGGCACCGCGCTCGCGTCCAGCAGCGTCAGGTCGCCCGCGGATCGGCCATCGAGCTGCGCCGCCAGTCCGCCGACCGGCGCCAGCGTGACCCGCACCACCACCGACACCAGCCCGGCCAGCAACGGCAGCAGCACCAGCAGCGGGATGGTGGAGTGCAGGGCGCCGTCGAGCGCGATCTCGTCGCGCACCGAGGTGGGCTGGGCGGCGGCCATGCGCGGGCCGGACGCGAACGTGTGCACGGCAAGCCGCCAGGGCGTGCCGCGGACGCTGAGCGTGTGCAGGCCGTCGGCCAGCGTGGGCGGCAGCGGGCCCAGGGGGCCGGCCGCATCCGCCAGCGACTGGATGACCAGCGGGTTTTCCGCTCCGATGCCGGCGCGCGGCACGACCGCGGGGCCGGGAGCCAGCTGGCCGGCGGAGGCGAGGGCGGCGAGCTGCCGCAGCTGGCCGTCCTGCAGCTCCACCGCTTCGGCGTAGGCCACGGCGAACGACAGCACGCCGGCCAGCAGGCCCGCCAGCACGATGCAGACGGCGATCGACAGCGACAGCCGCGCGCGCAGCGAGTGCCTCATGGCGGCGCGTCCACGTACCAGCCGCTGCCGCGCACGTTGCGGATGGCGTCGGCGCCCAGCTTGCGGCGCAGGGAATGGATCATGTATTCCACCGTGTTGCTTTCGACCTCTTCGCCCCAGCCGTAGATGTCCTCCTCCAGCCGTTCCCGCGACAGCACGGTGCCGGGGCGCAGCAGCAGGGCCTGCAACAGCGCGAACTCGCGCGGCGTGAGGCGGGCTTCGGTGGCGCCGAAGCGCGCCACCCGGGTGGCGGGGTCCAGCGTGAGCGGGCCGTTGCCGAGGACGGCCTGGGCGGTGCCGCCGCTGCGCCGGGTCAGCGCGCGCAGCCGCGCCAGCAGTTCGGCGAAGGCAAAGGGCTTGACCAGGTAGTCGTCGGCGCCCAGGTCCAGCCCGGCGATGCGGCTCGCGACCGCGTCGCGGGCCGTGACGATCAGCACCGGCGTGGCGTCGCCGCTGGCGCGCAGGCGCCGCAGGACCGACAGGCCATCGGCGCTCGGCAGCCCGAGGTCCAGCACGACCAGGCCGTACTCGTGGGTGGCCAGGGCCGTCAGCGCGGACTCGCCGTCGCGCGTCCAGTCGACGGCGTAGGCGGCATCGCGCAGGCCCTGCTCCAGCGCATTGCCAACCATCATGTCGTCCTCGACGAGCAGCACCCGCATGCCTCGTCAATCCTTCCTGCGATTCGGTCTCACGCCGTATGAATACAGCGGGGTGCTTAACGGAGACTTAAAGAGGTGTCGGGAGGCGAATGTCCACGCGTTGCATTGGCAATGTCCTACCCGGCAGCCGTGCCGCCGCCGCAACCATCGCCGCCAATAATCTCAAATCAGACCGGAGTCCCTGCATGCAATCCAACCAAGCCGTCGAGTCCGACGCGAGCGTCCTGTCCAAGGTGCCGCCCGTGGTCTTCATGTTCTGGGTCGTCAAGATCCTGGCCACCACCGTGGGCGAGACCGGGGGCGACGCCCTGTCGATGACCCTGAACCTCGGCTACGCCGTGGCCAGCCTCATCTTCCTGGCCCTGTTCGCCGTCACGCTGGCGGCGCAGGTCGCCAGCAAGCGTTATCACCCGTTCACCTACTGGGCGGTCGTGGTGGCCACCACCACCGTCGGCACCACCATGTCCGACTACCTCGACCGCACGCTGAAGATGGGGTACGTCAAGTCCTCGATCCTGCTGTTCGCCGGCGTGCTCGTCGTGCTGGGCCTGTGGCGCTGGTCGGTGGGCCGCATTGCCTTCGAGAACATCCGCTCGCGCAAGGAGGAGCTGTTCTACTGGCTGACGATCCTGGTGTCGAACACCCTGGGCACCGCGCTCGGCGACTTCGTGGCCACCAACACCGGCCTCGGCTTCGAGCGGGGCGCCATCGTGTTCGGCGGGCTGATCCTGGTGGTGGCGATCGCGCACTTTGCCACCCGCAGGATCCCCGCCGCCATCCTGTTCTGGGCCGCCTACGTGCTGACCCGCCCGCTGGGCGCCACCCTGGGCGACACCCTGACCAAGGCCCACGCCGAAGGCGGACTCGCCCTCGGGCGCATCAGCTCGTCGCTGGCCATCGGTTGCGCCATGGCGATTGCCATCGTGTTCATGAACCGGCGCAGCCGGGCGCGCGCCGCTTAAGCCTCCTGTAATGCCAGCGGCCTAGCGTGGGCGGCGCTCATCCCGAGCGAGGAGGCCGCATGAAGAGCTTCGAAAACCGGGTCCGGCTGGCCGCCGGCTGCCTGGCCTGTGCCGCGCTGCCGGCGTTCGCGCAGGTGCACGCGACGACGGACCGGCTCAGCGACGCGCTCGCCGTCGTGGTGCCCCTCGGGGCCGCGGCGCTGGCCTTCTACGAGCACGACACCCCGGGGCTGAAGGAACTGGGCTACAGCATCGCGCTGGCCCAGGGCACGACCGAGGTGTTCAAGCACGTGGTGAACAGCGAGCGCCCCGACGGCACCGGGAAGGGCTTTCCGTCCGGCCACACGTCCCTGGTCTTTGCCTCGTCCGCCTATGTGCACCGCCGCTATGGCTGGGAGATGGCGGTGCCCTTCTATCTGCTTTCCACCGCGGTCGCCTACAGCCGCGTGCACACGAACCACCACTTCAGCAAGGACGTGGTCGGCGGCGCCGCCATCGGGATCGGCTCGGGCCTGCTGCTGACGCACCCGGTCGGCGAGCACGGCACCGTCGCCTTGCTGCCGGCCCACAGCGGGGCCGAACTGCGCTACGCGAACGCCTGGTAGGGGGAGGCTCCTAGCTTCCCCGGGTCGCCTGCACCATGCACCTGGCCAGCCGCTCGAAGTGCTTGACGGCGTCCCGGGTCAGCGCAAGTTGCTTGCGCCGCGCGTCCTCGGTGTCGACAAGGATGATCCAGCCCTTCTCGCGCATGGATTTCAGCCGGCCATGGATGGTGGCCGGGGCGCCGAGTTCTTCCTTGGCCATCATGTCGCGCACCGACAGGCGCTCCTGCTGCTGCGACGCGCGGGCTACCCAGGACAGGATGCGCTCCTCCAGCGGGTCCAGCTGCGGCAGGGCGGGCAGGCCGCGGATGGCCTCGGCCAGCTGCAGGAAGCGCAGGTAGACGTCGGCGGTCGCGTTGGGTTTCATGCCCGACATTTTCATCCTTTCCGTCGATTCTCCTATGGACGCGGCTGTGCTAGAAAGCCCCGACCGTTCCAAAATCCAGCGCAATCCTGGCGCGAACCCCCATGACCCTGGCGTCCTTCCGGCTGCAGGCGGCGTACGTGCTCACCACGATGGTGATGTTCGCCGCGTTGCTGGCGCTG
>JAQGMU010000333.1 GCA_028292195.1 Ramlibacter sp.
GAAGATGGTGTCGCCCATGAAGTAGCTGAGGACGACGCGCCGGCGGCGCGGCAGGTGGGCGAAGTACGGCCGGTACTGGAAGCTGAAGACCAGGAAGCGCAGGTTCACGCAAGCGACCGTCGCCCACACCACCCACATGGGGGCATCCCCGGCAATCAGGGGTAGCGCCGCCACCTGCGACGAACCCGCGGACACCAGGATGCACATCAGGATCGCCAGCGGAATGCCCATTCCGCTTTTCGCCATGGCCACGCCCGCGACCAGCCCCCACGCCGCAATGCCGATCGCCAGCGGCCGGCAGTCACGCAGCCCCTCGCGGAACATCGGCCGGCGCGCGGTCGCCGCCGCCCTGCGGCGCATGCGCTCCATGCGGTGCATCAGATCCAGCGCTTCCCCCATGCGCCCGATTGTCGCTCACGCGGGGTCAGCGAACGGAGGCCCAAAGCAGGGACAGGCCGGATGACAGCATCAGGCCGTCCACCAGCAGCTTGAATTTTGCCGGCGGGATTCGCAACACGATGGAACGCGCCAGCAGCGAACCCGCCATCAGGGCGGCTCCTACGATGAGGCCCTTGTAGACATGGCTCGCCGGCAGTGCGCCAAGCCCTTTGAAGGTGGCAACCTTGGCGATGTAGACGGCCATCGAAGCTGCCGCTTCCGTTCCCAGGAAGGCGCCTCGTTCCAGCCCATAGGAAGTGAAAACCGGCACGGTGATCGGCCCGGTTGAAACCAGGATTCCGGTCAGGAATCCGACCGGACCGCCAAGCAGCGCCAGATGAATGGCGGAAAGCCTGCTTGCCCCGCGCGACAACCAGCGCCGAGCCGGAATCATGCTGACGAAGAATATTCCAAGCGCAAGTTCGACGGCATGCGGCGGGAGGACCAGCAGCGTGTGCACTCCCAGCACTGCTCCGGGAATTGCCGTCGAACAATAGGCGCCACAGGCTTGCCAGTCGACTTCCCGGCGCCAGGCCAGGACCCTTCCGAGGTTGCCCATGATTGCACCGATGGCCATGACCGGGACGGCCTCTTGCGGGCCGAACAATACGACCAGCACCGGCATGAGGAGCATCGACGACCCCGTCCCGATGACGCCGCTCAGGGTTCCAGCCCCAACCCCGACGAGGAGGACGATCAGGTATTCCATTGCGCCGCAGGCCCTGGCACAGCGCTTTCGCTGATCACGGTGCAGGGCCCAGCCGGTGGCGCCCCCCGGAGGATTGGAGGCCGGCTTCGAGCAGCGCCGCCACGCCCAGCAGGAAGCGGTCGTCGTGCCAGCGTCCGGCCAGCTGCAGACCGATGGGCAGGCCCAGCCGGCTCTTGCCGCATGGCATCGACAGCGCCGGATGGCCGGTGAGGTTCATCGGATAAGTGTACGGGTACCAGGCGCCGCGGATGGTGCCGGCCGGCTCGCCGGCGATCGTGACGATCCCGTTCGGGTCCTGCTCCACGGGCAGCGGCGGCGCCGACACCGTGGGCGAGACCAGCACGTCGAAGCGCTCGAACACGCCCTGCAGCTGGCCGAAGCAGCGCGTGCGGGCAAAGCCCGCCTCGTGCAAGGCAATCGCGCTGTGCTTGCGCCCACGCCGCTCCGTGCCCACCAGCGACGGGTCGAGCCTGGCCTCGAAGCGCTCCAGTTGCTCGCCGATGCGCGCGGCCAGCACCGATTCCAGCACGACCAGGAAATGCTGTTCGAGCGAGACGAAGTCCAGCTCTATGGTTTCGACGATCGCGCCTTCGCGCTCCATCAGGCGCACCGCCGCCGTGGTGGCGGCCTCGACCTCCGGATCGAGGCGGTTGCCGCAGCGCGGCAGCCAGGCGACGCGCAAGCCGCTGAGCGTGAGCGGCACCGCCCGCCCGGGCGGCGTCGCGGCCTGGCCGTAGGGGTCGCGGCTGTCGCCGCCGCGGATGGCTTCGTACAGCAGCGCCGTGTCGGCGACATCGCGCGCCATCGGCCCGACATAGGAGTTGGCGGCGAACAGGTCCGGCGGCTGCAGGTTGGCCACGCCGCCCAGCGTCGGCTTCAGGCCCACGATGCCGCAGCACGACGCCGGGATGCGGATCGAGCCGCCGCCGTCGGTGCCCAGCGCGACCGGCCCCATGCCGGTGGCCACCGCGACGGCCGCGCCGCTGCTGGAAGCCCCGCACATGAAGCGCGGGTCGATGGGATTCAGCGTGCGGCCGAAGATCGGCGCATCGGCCCCCTGCTTGTGGCCGAATTCCGGGGTGGTCGTCTTGCCGATCAGGATGGTGCCGGCGGCCTTGGCCCGCGCCACCGGCAAGGCGTCCTCCTTGGGCACGAACTGCTCGTAGATCGCCGAGCCCATCGTGGTGCGGACGCCGGCGGTCAGGGTCAGGTCCTTCACGGAATACGGCACGCCGTGCAGCGGCGGCAGCGCCGCGCCGGCCATGACCTGCTGCTCGGCGTGGCGCGCCGCGTCCAGCGCCTGGTCGGCCACCACGGTGATGAAGGCGTTCAGGTCCCGCCGCGCCTCGATGCGGGCCAGCGCCGCCCGCACGGCGTCGACGGGCGAGATTTCCTTGCGGCGGATGCGCGCCGCGAGTTCACGCGCGCTCAGGTCGGCCAGGTCGGTCATGTCGATTTCCTTGGGGTTCAGAGCATCCAGCGGCCGCCGTCGACGAGGATCGTCTGGCCGGTGATGAAGCGGGCTTCGTCGCTCGCCAGGAAGGCCACCAGCGCCGCGACGTCCGCGGGCTCGCCGATGAAGCCGGCCGGCGTGCCGGCGCGGATGCGGGCTAGCACCTCGGGCTTGATCTGCTCGTGCGCGCGGGTGCGGATCGCCCCCGGGCCCACGGCGTTCACGGTCACGCCGTGGGGCGCGAGCTCGCGCGCCAGCGCGCGGGTGAATCCGACGATGCCCATCTTGGCGGACGCGTAGTCGGCCAGCCCTGCATCACCCACCTGAGCCGCGTCGCTGCTCATGTTGACGATGCGGCCCCGGCCGCGCGCGCGCATGCCGGGTGCGATGCGGCGCGAGGCGCGCAGCGTAGTGAGCAGCGAGACCTCGAGCACGAAGCGCCAGGTGGCTTCGTCCGACTCCACGAAGGGACCACCCTTCTCGCGCGCGCTCTGGCCGACGTTGTTGAACAGGACGTCCACCGGGCCCAGCTCCGCTTCCACGCGGTCGAAGAAGGCCCCGACCGTGGCGGCGTCGGTGCAGTCGCCGGCGACGGCCAGCGCGACGCGCGGGGCGATCTCGCTGCAATCCAGGTCCACCACCGCCACGCGGGCCCCTTCCTGCGCAAAACGCAGTGCCGTGGCGGCGCCTATGCCCTGGCCGCCGCCGGTGACGACGACCACGCGATCGCTGAATCGAGCTTGCATGTCGCGATGCCTCAGTGGTAGCTGCGGCCGCCGTCGACCGCGTGGGCGGTGCCGGTGACGTAGCT
>JAQGMU010000357.1 GCA_028292195.1 Ramlibacter sp.
GAGCGCAAGCAGCCGCGCGTGCTCAACGAGGCCCAGCCTTATGGCTGCATCCGCTGCGGCAAGCCGTTCGGCACGCTCAAGGCCATCGAGCTGATGCTGGGCAAGCTGGCCGGCCATTCCATGTTCCAGGGCGCCGCGCTGGAGCGGCTGAAGATGTGCGGCGACTGCCGCGTGATCGACATCCATTCGTCGAACGCCGAGAGCCGGATCACCGACCTATGACAGCCAACCTCCCGGCCTCGTCCGCGCTGGACGAGGAGACCGCGCGGGCCGAAATCTACGGCCTGCTCTCGCAGCTGTACTACGCCGCGCCGGCGGCCGGCTTGCTGGCGGCCCTGCGGGTCGCGGTGACCGATGCGCCGGCGCAGGGCGCCTTCCTGGAGGAGCCCTGGCGCGAACTGGTGGGCGTGGCCCGCGCGATGACGGACGAGGGCGTGCGCGAGGAGTACGACGCGCTGTTCGGCGGCGTCGGCCGGCCGGAGGTCTACCTGTTCGGCTCGCACTACCTCAGTGGCTTCCTGAACGAAAAGCCGCTGGCCCGCCTGCGCGACACGCTGGCCGAACTCGGGCTGGCGCGGGACGAGGCGATGGCTGAAACCGAGGACCACGTCGCCTACCTGTGCGAAGTGATGCGCTACCTGATCGCCGGCGACGACGTTGCTGTCGCCAACCTGACGCGTCAGCGCGCCTTCTTCACCGACCACCTGCAGCCCTGGGCCACGGAGTTGTGCGATGCAATATCGACGCACCCCAAGGCGCGCTTCTACGCGGTGCTCGCCGACTTCACACGCGCCTTCCTCAATGTCGAAGCGCAGGGCTTCGACATGCTGGATCAGGCAGGCCCCTAGAGTCTCAATTTGAGACAGGCTTCCTTTCAGCAACCTGTCCCTCACGTTTTCCCCTAGGCTCGTGCAGTGCTCATTCGCATGCCAACGATTGCGGTTGGCTGTGGGCTCGTCTAGAGTACGAAGAGAAGTGCACAAGAGCCTCAGGAGACGATCATGTCCGAAAGCCAGACCAAGCCCTCCAGCCGGCGCCGGGGTTTCCTGCTGGGGGCGGCCGCAGCCGGTGCCGCCACCGCCGCCGTCGTCACGCTGCCCAAGACCGGCGGCATCGAACCCATTGCCGGCGAAAAGGCCCCGCCCCCGCCCGAAAACGGCGGCGGCTACCGCGTGACGGACCACGTCAAGCGGTACTACAAGACCACGCAGACCTAAATTCCCCTGGAGAGCTCCATGTTGCTCACGAAGAAATCGGGCGCCGCCGAGGCCGGCCCGCGTTCCCGGTTCATCCACAGCCTCCAGCGCGGCCTCGCTTCCGCCATCCCCACCATGGACCGCCGCGCTTTCCTGCGCCGCTCCGGCCTGGGGGTGGGCGTAGGCATCGCCGCCACGCAGCTGACACTGGTGAAGAAGGCGCAGGCCAAGGACGGCCAGGGCCCGGCGGTCGGCGAAGGCCGCATCGAGGTCAAGCGCACCGTCTGCTCGCACTGCTCGGTGGGCTGCGCGGTCGACGCCGTGGTCGAGAACGGCGTCTGGGTCCGGCAGGAGCCGGTGTTCGACTCGCCCATCAACCTGGGCGCGCACTGCGCCAAGGGCGCGGCCCTGCGCGAGCATGGCCACGGCGAGTTCCGCCTGCGCTACCCGATGAAGCTGGTGGCCGGCAAGTACCAGCGCATCTCCTGGGACCAGG
The DNA here is from genome assembly GCA_028292195.1 of Ramlibacter sp. Classification (GTDB taxonomy): domain Bacteria; phylum Pseudomonadota; class Gammaproteobacteria; order Burkholderiales; family Burkholderiaceae_C; genus Ramlibacter. The sequence continues at coordinate 1,693 of JAQGMU010000357.1, forward strand.
CGCTCGACGAGATCAGCGGCAAGGTGCAGGACCTGCGCAAGGCCAGCGGCCCGGACTCGGTGTACTGGATCGGCTCGTCCAAGCACAGCAACGAGCAGGCGTACCTGATGCGCAAGTTCGTCAGCCTGTTCGGCAGCAACAACTGCGACCACCAGGCGCGCATCTGCCACTCCACCACCGTCGCCGGCGTGGCCAACACGTGGGGCTACGGCGCCATGACCAATTCGTACAACGACCTGCAGAACAGCAGGTGCGCCTTGTACATCGGCTCCAATGCCGCCGAGGCGCACCCGGTCTCCATGCTGCACATGCTGCACGCCAAGGAGAGCGGCACCAAGCTGATCGTGGTCGACCCGCGCTTCACCCGCACCGCGGCCAAGAGCGACGAGTACGTGCGCATCCGCTCCGGCTCCGACATCCCGTTCCTGTTCGGCGTGCTGCACCACGTCTTCAAGAACGGCTGGGAAGACAAGAAGTACCTGAACGACCGCGTCTATGGCATGGACAAGGTGCGCGAGGACGTGCTGGCCAAGTGGACGCCCGACAAGGTCACCGAAGCCTGCGGCGTGCCCGAGGCGCAGGTCTTCAAGGTCGCCGAGATGATGGCCAAGAACCGCCCCTCCACCATCGTCTGGTGCATGGGCCAGACTCAGCACACCACCGGCAACGCCATCGTGCGCGCCTCGTGCATCCTGCAGCTGGCGCTGGGCAACATCGGCGTCGCCGGCGGCGGGGCCAACATCTTCCGCGGCCACGACAACGTGCAGGGCGCGACCGACGTCGGCCCGAACCCCGACTCGCTGCCCGGCTACTACGGCATCGTCGAAGGTTCCTGGCGGCACTTCGCCAAGGCCTGGGGCGTCGACTACGACTGGATCAAGGGCCGCTTCGCCAACCCCGGCATGATGAGCAAGCCCGGCATCACGGTGTCGCGCTGGATCGACGGCGTGCTGGAGAAGAACGAGTTCATCGACCAGGACTCCAACCTGCGCGGCGTCTTCTACTGGGGCCACGCGCCCAACTCGCAGACCCGCGGCGCCGAGATGAAGCGGGCCATGGACAAGCTCGACCTGCTGGTGGTGGTCGACCCGTACCCCTCGGCCACGGCGGCGATGGCGGCGATGCCCGGCGACCCCAAGGACCTGAACCCGAACCGCGCGGTCTACCTGCTGCCGGCGGCCACGCAGTTCGAAACCAGCGGCTCCGTCACGGCGTCGAACCGCTCGCTCCAGTGGCGCGAGAAGGTGATCGAGCCGCTGTGGGAAAGCCGCTCCGACCAGATGATCATGTACCAGCTGGCCGACAAGCTCGGCTTCGGCAAGGAACTGGTCAGGAACTACAAGCTGCAGAAGGTCCGCGGCATGGACGAGCCCGTGCCGGAAGACATCCTGCGCGAGATCAACAAGTCGTGCTGGTCGATCGGCTACACCGGCCAGAGCCCGGAGCGGCTGAAGGCGCACATGCGCAACATGGCGGCCTTCGACGTCAAGACGCTCAAGGCCAAGGGCAGCGTGATCGACAAGGAAACCGGCTACGACATCGTCGGCGACTACTTCGGCCTGCCCTGGCCCTCCTACGGCACGCCGGAGCTCAAGCACCCGGGCTCGCCCAACCTGTACGACACCAGCAAGCACGTGATGGACGGTGGCGGCTGCTTCCGCGCCAACTTCGGCGTGGAAAAAGACGGCGTCAACCTGCTGGCCGAAGACGGATCCTTCCCCTTGGGTTGCGACATCCAGACCGGCTACCCCGAGGTCGACCACATCCTCATCAAGAAGCTGGGCTGGTGGGGCGAGCTGACGCCGGTGGAGCAGGCGGCGGCCGAGGGCAAGAACTGGAAGACCGACGTCTCCGGCGGCATGATCCGCGTGGCCATGAAGAACCACGGCGTGCACCCCTTCGGCAACGCCAAGGCGCGGGCGGTGGTGTGGAACTTCCCGGACCCGATCCCGCAGCACCGCGAGCCGATCTACAGCACCCGGCCCGACCTGGTGGCCAAGTACCCGACGCACGACGACAAGAAGGCGTTCTGGCGTCTGCCCACCGTGTACAAGTCGCTGCAGCAGAAGAACGTGGCCGACAAGGTGCACGAGAAGTTCCCGCTGAGCCATACTTCGGGCCGCCTCAC
>JAQGMU010000688.1 GCA_028292195.1 Ramlibacter sp.
AGATTGCCCGCCGCACCATCATCAACAAGTCGCGCCGCACCCAGATGCGCGGCTCGGTTCGCACCGTCGAAGAGGCGATCAAGAGCGGCGACCGCGATGCGGCATTGAAGGCGATGGCGCGCGCGGAACCGGAACTGATGCAGGCAGCGCAGCGGAACATCATTCACAAGAACAGTGCGAGCCGAAAGGTTTCGCGGCTCGCGCACCAGATCGCCAAGCTCGCGAAATGAACTGATCGAGAAAGACATTCGTCAAAAGCCCGGCTCAGCCGGGCTTTTTGTTTTTGTACGCGCGTCTTGCTCTGCAGATTGCAAAGCGCGAGATTCTTGCGCACCCGTATTTACACGGACGCGCTGCCTTATGAAGCGAGCTTACAAAGGCGGCGCAAAAATCCCAACTCGCCACAATGATTTGACGCGACCATTGATCGCGCACAGTTTTGAAATAGCAACAGCGACCGCCCGCACCGCACCCGGTCATCGTAATCAACCATAGGGTTACCCTGTCGCAACGCGCAAAAAAAAACGCGCTTGCTTAGTCACTTATCGGCATAGTGCCGATCGGTTGTTGGAAAACTCATTTCCGCCCTACTCAAACGTAAACGATTTGTGAATTTATTTTGAGCAATGCCGGGAAATATGACGCCGGTTGGGTGCTTCGAATCTCTGCACAGATTCAAAACGTTGCAGATGTGTCTAAAAAGCCGTTGCCTGCTTTTGCGAACACCGAGGCAATTTTTTCGGCCGCGGCCTGGAATCATTTCCGTTGCGGGAATTAAGGCATGCTGTATCTCTTAGTGGCTTCGCGGCGCCCACGGCTCTCCAGACCAGCGCGGTTTGAGAACCAGGGGCGGACGTGCAAATCGGCGGCGGTGAGCACGTTGGCGGCGCTTTCCAAGCGGTTGTCGGATTGAGACTCATAGCAATATGAGTAACGTGGTTCTGTGTCGAAATTTCTCAGCGGGGCATTCGTGTCCGCGTCGAACAAGAGAGATGCGCACCGACCTTCCGCAAACGCCGAAGGCGAAGCACGCAAGTGGGCTAAGACGAAACGGGCTGAGGTGCGCGGCGAAGCGGTGCTGAACTATTTCTGCGGTTTGGACGCGGCCGACCGAACTTGAAACATGCGTAAGATGACAGCTTGCCGTGGGCAATCACGGTCAGCGGGGGAGGTTCTATGCTTTACGGAATCATCGCGGCAGTTACCACCGTGCCATTTGCAAACGATGCCGTATTAGACGCCGCCTGCGAGCGGCCTCCCACGCGAACTCCGGACGGGCCGTCGAGTACGCGCTGACCTCGCGGAAGCTTTCCTTCCAGCCCTGTGACCGCCCGCGGCATTTTCGCCGAACGGCTGGTCTATGGCTGAAAGACGAAGCCTCGCTTGAGGTCACGCCGCGCGGCAACCCAGTCGTGACGGTTCGCCAATCACCCTTCAATTCGCCTTTGGAAAAGTCGTCGAAAATGACAAATACGGAACAGGATCGCTGGTCACGCGTGAAGAGCCGGCTGCGCTCGAACGTCGGAGAAGACGTCTACACAAGCTGGTTCGCCCGGATGGACCTCGAAAGCGTCCAGCCGGAAAGCGTCCAACTTTCGGTGCCGACGCGATTTCTCAAGAGCTGGATCCAGGCGCATTACGCCGAGCGCGTTTTGACCTGCTGGCAGGCCGAGATGCCGGAAGTGCACCGCGTCGACCTCACCGTGCGCACCGCGATGCGCTGCGCGGCGCCGGCCAAGGAGGTTGCAGCACCGCTCGATGCGCGGCGCGCCGAGCGGTCCGACGGACGCCCGGCGCCCGAGCTGCGCGCCACCGCGATCGCGCCGGTCTCCGCCAGCCATGACGCGCTCGGCGGCTCGCCGCTCGATCCGCGCCTGACCTTCGGAAGTTTTGTCATCGGCCGCTCCAACACATTGGCGCATGCGGCGGCGCGTCAGGTGGCGGAGGGGCGGCGCGGCGACAGCGTGATGTTCAACCCGCTCTACATCCATGCCGGCGTCGGCCTCGGCAAAACCCATCTGCTGCAGGCGGTGACCTGGGCCGGCAATTCCGGCAGCGAGCGCAAGGTGCTGTATCTGACGGCCGAAAAATTCATGTACGGTTTTGTCGCGGCGCTGAAGACGCAGACCGCACTCGCGTTCAAGGAGGCGCTACGAGGCATCGACGTTCTCGTGATCGACGACCTGCAATTCCTGCAAGGCAAATCGACCCAGGCCGAGTTCTGCCACACCCTGAACGCGCTGATCGATGCCGGCCGCCAGGTGGTGATCGCTGCGGACCGGCCGCCATCAGACCTGGAGAGCCTCGACGACCGCGTGCGTTCGCGGCTCGCCGGCGGGCTGGTGGTCGAGATGGGGTCGCTCGGCGAGGAGCTGCGGTTGGGGATTCTGAAATCGCGCGTCGCTGCGGCGCGTGCGCATCACGCTAGCTTCGACGTGCCGCCAAACGTGCTGGAATATCTGGCGCGTAGCATCACCCATAACGGGCGCGACCTCGAAGGCGCGGTCAATCGCCTGCTGGCGCACAGCAAGCTCAACGCCATCACGGTGACGCTGGAAATGGCCGAGCGCGAGGTGCGCGACCTGATCCGCCCGCAGGAACCCAAGCGCATCAAGATC
>JAQGMU010000385.1 GCA_028292195.1 Ramlibacter sp.
GTATTCGAGCAGCCTGCGCACCAGCTCGGCGCGCGGGTCTTCGGCCTCCTGGCCCTCGGCCGTCTTGCGCGGCGGCAGCAGCATGCGCGACTTGATCTCGATCAGCATCGCCGCCATCAGCAGGTATTCGGCGGCCAGCTCCAGGTTGCGGGTGCGGATCTCGTCGACATACACCAGGTACTGGCGCGTCACGCCCGCCATCGGGATGTCGAGGATGTTGAAGTTCTGCTTGCGGATGAGGTAGAGCAGCAGGTCCAGCGGGCCCTCGAAGGCCTCCAGGAAGATCTCCAGCGCGTCCGGCGGGATGTACAGGTCCTGCGGCATGGCGAACAGGGGTTCGCCGTACAGGCGGGCGAGCGCGACCTGGTCGACGACCTTCGGCAGGCCGGTGACCTCGTCGGCCGGCGCTGCGGGCAGGACGGTGTCGCTGCTGCTGTCCATGGCGCGGGCCCTGGGCGGCCTCAGCGCGGCAGGCGCGGGTCGTCGCCGTACACGTAGGGCTTCTGCGGCACCCCGGCTTCCTTCCACTCGGCCAGGGCCTCGCGGTCCAGGTTCTTGTCCCACCAGATCGAGCGGCCGGCACGCTGCTGCGCTTCCAGGTCGGGCTTCTCGGTCTTGAGCTGCTCGATGAACTGGGTCACGTCGGAGCGGTAGTCGGGCCGGCGGAAGATGCGTTGGAGCAGGGACATGCGGCCATTTTACCGGGCGGCCGCCGGCGCTCAGGCAGCCACTTCCGCCGACGCCCGGTGCTGCGCCAGTTCGGCCGCGAATCCCGCCCGTTCCATCACTTCCCGCGGCTGCGCCTGCAGGTTCTCGAAGTGCAGCGTGCCCCCGCGCAGGAGCACCACCTTGTGCAGCTGCCGCAGGGCGTCCAGGCCGGAGGTGTCGAGGTGCACCAGTTGCAGCGCATCCAGCACCACCGTGCTCCCGGCCGGACCGCCTTCGGCCGCCTGCACCACCGGGTCGATCTTGGCGGTCGCGCCGAAGAAGAGCGAGCCGTACAGGCGGTAGCGCAGCGCGCCGTCGTCGCCCGGCACGCGCTCCACGCTGAACAGGGAGCTCATCGTCCGGATGAACAGCACGCAGGCCGCCAGCAGGCCGACCTGCACGGCCACCGTGAGATCGAAGACGACCGTGAGCCCGAAGGTGCCGAGCAGCTTGATCCGGTAGTCGGCGCTGTACTTGCGCAGGTGGGCGAACTCGCGCCACTCGCCCATGTTCCAGGCGACGAAGACCAGGATGCCCGCCAGCACCGGCAGCGGCACCAGCAGCGCCAGCGGCGCCGCCAGCAGCACGATGGCCGCCAGGGTGAGCGCGTGCACGAGGCCCGCGATCGGTGAAGTGGCGCCGGCCCGCAGGTTGGTCACGGTGCGCGCGATGGTGCCCGTGGCGGGCATGCCGCCGAAGAAAGCCACGACGAAATTGGCCACGCCTTGCGCCATCAGTTCCTGGTTCGGGTCGTGGCGCGGCAGCGACGACAGCTGGTCGGCCACCCGGGCGCAAAGCAGCGACTCGATGGCGCCCAGCATGGCGATGGTGATGGTCGGCGTCACCAGCAGCTTGACCGTCTCCCAGCTGAACGCCGGCAGCGCGAATGCCGGCAGGCCTTGCGGGATGCTGCCGAAGCGGCTGCCGATGGTCTCTACCGGCAGTTCCAGGAACCAGGCCAGCGCCGTGAGCGTGACCAGGGCCACCACCGGGCCGGGCACGCGCGCACCCACCTGCGAAGCCTGGCGCAGGCCCGGCACGTCCAGCGCCAGTTGCACCGGCGAGCGGGCATGCCAGAGCAGCGGCCAGATGAACAGGCCGGCGATGCAGGCGCCGCCCAGCGCGAATGCGGCGGGATTGAAGCTATCCAGGTGCAGCGCCAGGGTCTTCAGCTGGAGGAAGAAGTCGGCCGGCATGCGGTCCACGCGCAGCCCCAGCCAGTCCTTCAGCTGGGAAGCGGCGATCAGCACGGCGATGCCGTTGGTGAAGCCGGTGACGATGCTGATGGGGACGTAGCGCACCAGCTGCCCCAGCCGCAGCAGGCCCAGCACGAACAGCAGCACGCCGGCGCAGGCGGTGGCGATCAGCAGGTTGGCCAGCCCGTAGCGCTCCACGATGCCGTAGACGATGACGATGAAGGCGCCGGCCGGCCCGCCGATCTGCACGCTGGAGCCGCCCAGAAGGGCCACCAGGGCGCCGGCGATGATGGCCGTCCACAAGCCGGCTTCGGGCTTGAGGCCGGAGGCGATGGCGAAGGCCATGGCGAGCGGCAGCGCGACGATCCCCACGGTGAGCCCGGCGCCGAGGTCGCGCGCGAAGCGGCTGCGGTCGTAGCCGCGCAGGGCGGCCAGCAGGCGTGGACGGAAGGGGAAGGTCAGGGCCAAGCGAGGACCAGTCTACGCCCCGGCCGCGGTGCTGGCGACCTACTTGTCCCCGGATGGCAACACCGCGTCGACTGCCATGCCCACTGCCTTGCCGGTGATCTTGACGGTGCCGACGGCCGCATCCACGGCCAGCGAGGCGCCGGTGACGGCCACCGAGGCGGCGGCGCCGGCCACGGCGATCACCGTGCAGCCCCCCAGCGCGCCGGCGCCGGCGAGCAGAGCCAGGGTGGCAACGGGGCGCAAGGACGAAAGGATGGGGCGCATGGGCGTGTCCGGTACGGCTGGGAACGCGCCCATTCTATGAAGTGGGCGTGTACGCGCCGTAAAGCCGTTGCGTCGGCGCTACCGCACCCGCATGCCCGGCTGCGCGCCCGGCGACGGATCGAGCACGTAGATCCCCGGCTGCGCCTTCTCGTCGGCGTGGCTGGCGGCCAGCACCATGCCCTCGCTGACGCCGAACTTCATCTTGCGCGGGGCCAGGTTGGCCACCAGCACCGTCAGCTTGCCGACCAGGTCTTCGGGCTTGTAGGCGGAAGCAATGCCGGACAGCACGTTGCGGTGCCGGCCTTCACCGGCGTCCAGCGTCAGGCGCAGCAGCTTGGTCGAGCCTTCGACGGCCTCGCAGGCGACGATCAGCGCGATGCGCAGGTCGATCTTCGAAAAGTCCTCGATGCCGATAGTCGGAGCCAGCTCTTCGCCGCCCGGGGGTTCACTCCCTCTCCCGCCCGCGGGAGAGGGCTGGGGTGAGGGCTCCGCCGGCGGCTCGAACAGCGCATCCACCACCTTCATGTCCACCCGCTGCATCAAATGCCTGTACTCGCCGACCTGGTGCCCCGCACCCAGCGGCGCGTTGGCATTGGTCCAGTCCAGCGGCTGGCATTGCAGGAAGGCTTCGGCCTGCGCGGCGAGTTCCGGCAGCACCGGCTTCAGGCAGGCGGTCATCACCTTGAAGGCCTCCACGCATTCGGAGCAGACCTTCGCCGCCTCGGCTACCTTGCCATCCTTCACCAGCTTCCAGGGCGCGGCGCCGTCGAAGCGCAGGTTCACCTCGTCGGCGAAGGCCATCACCTCGCGCAGCGCCTTGCCGTAGTCGCGGCTCTCGTACAGCGCCTTGACGCTCTCGACCAGCTTGCCCGGTTGCAGCGGCGCCAGGTCGCTCGCCACCAGCTTGCCGCCCGGAATGAACTTCACCGCGCGGCTGGCGATGTTGACGTACTTGCCGACCAGGTCGGAGTTCACCCGCGCCACGAAATCGTCCGGGTTGAAGTCGACGTCCTCCACCCGGCCATTGAGCTTGGCGGCGATGTAGTAGCGCAGCCACTCGGGGTTCATGCCCAGCGAAAGGTACTTCAGCGGGTCGATGCCGGTGCCGCGGCTCTTGGACATCTTCTCGCCGCTGACGGTGATGAAACCGTGGACGTTGATCTGGTTGGGCGTCTTGCGGCCGCTGAAATACAGCATCGCGGGCCAGAACAGCGTGTGGAAGTAGACGATGTCCTTGCCGATGAAGTGCACCTGCTCCAGTGCCGGGTCGGCCATGAACTGCTCGAAGCCGGCGTCGGTGCGCGAGGGAGGGTGCCAGTGGTTCTTTGCCTGGCCCTTGTCGAAGTGGTTCTTCAGGCTGGCCAGGTAGCCGACCGGGGCGTCCAGCCAGACGTAGAAGTACTTGCCCGGCGCGTCCGGGATCTCGATGCCGAAGTAGGGTGAGTCGCGGCTGATGTCCCAGTCGGCCATGCCGGCCTCGAACCATTCGCTGGCCTTCTTGGCCATTTCGGGCTGCAGCTTGCCGTCCTGGGTCCAGGACTTCAGGAAGTCGACCACCTCCGGCTTGGAGAGCTGGAAGAAGAAGTGCTCGGAGCTGCGCAGCTCCGGCGTGGCGCCGGTCAGCGTCGAATAGGGGTTGATCAGCTGGGTCGGCGTGTAGACCGAGCTGCACACCTCGCAGGAATCGCCGTACTGGTCCTTGGCGGGGCAGACCGGGCACTCGCCCTTGATGTAGCGGTCCGGCAGGAACATGCCCTTGACCGGGTCGTAGAACTGCTCGATGACGCGGGTGGTGACCAGGCCATTGGCCTTGAGCTTGCGGTAGATGCCGTGCGCCAGCTCGGTGTTCTCCGGGCTGTCGTTCGAGTGCCAGTTGTCGAAGCGGATGTGGAAGCCGTCCAGGTATTCCTTGCGGCCGGCGGCGATGCCCGCCACGAAGG
>JAQGMU010000398.1 GCA_028292195.1 Ramlibacter sp.
GGCTGGATGTATCCCAGCTTCCAGGCAATGAGGATGCAGACGAACAACAGGATGGAAAAGCCGACCCGGAAGGCCAGCGCACGCGCCATGTTGCTCGTCTTGGGCTTGCCGTCCTGGCCGTCCTTCATCATGAAGTACAGCGCCGACGCCAGGCTGCCCAGGATGGCGATGAACGCCAGCAGCACGAGGTATTTCATGGCCTCGATTATCGGGCGCGGGGCGGCGCGATGCTGAAGCGCGCCCTGATCGCCTTCGCTGCCGCCGTGGGCATCGCCGCCACCATCGCGCTGGGTTTCTGGCAGTGGGGCCGCGGCGCGCAGAAGACGGCGCTGCACGAGGCGATGGCGCGGCAGGAATTGCTGGTGGCGGTGGGGGCAGGGGAGCTGGTGCGCAGCGCAGCTGCACACCCCGCGGGGGACGACAGGGAGTTGTTGCACCGGCCCATCGTGCTGCGCGGGACCTGGCTGGCGGACCGCACCGTCTGGCTGGACAACCGGCAGATGAACGCCGTGCCCGGTTTCTATGTCGTCACGCCACTGCACATCGAAGGCAGCAGCGCCGTGGTGCTGGTGCAGCGGGGCTGGGCGCCGCGCAATTTCACCCGGCGCGAGGCGCTGCCGCCGCTGGCCACGCCGGCCGGCCCGGTGGAAGTGCGCGGCCGCCTGGCCCCGCCCCCCGCCAAGCTTTATGCCTTCGATACGGATGAGGCCGGCCCAATCCGGCAAAATCTCGACCTGGGCCGCTTCCGCGCGGAAACCGGCCTGCCGCTGCTGCCGCTCTCGGTGCAGCAGACCGGCGCCGCCTCCGAAGGCCTGCTGCGGCAATGGCCCCCGGCCGGCAGCGGCGCCGAAAAGAATTACGGCTACGCCTTCCAGTGGTGGGCCATCGCCGGGCTGATCGCGATCCTCTATGTCTGGTTCCAATTCATCCTCCCCCGCCGCCGCCGCCGAGCGCGCGGCCTTTGACCAGCCGCTCGGGCTGACGGTGCACTCGCTGCCGGTGCCGCAGGAAGCGGCGCTGGCCGACGAGGTGCGCACCAAGCACGGCCGCTGGAAGATGCTGGCCGTGATGCTGGTGTGCGCGGCGCCGGTGGTCGCCTCCTACTTCACCTACTACGTGGTGCGGCCGGAGGGCCGGCGCAACTACGGCGAGCTGGTCGACCCGCAGCGGCCGCTGCCCGCCGTCACGGCCACCACGCTGGCGGGCAAGCCGGTGCCGCTGCCCTCGCTGCAGGGCCAGTGGCTGCTGGTGAGCGTGGCGGGCGGCGCCTGCGATGCCCGGTGCGAGGAGCACCTGTACCTGCAGCGCCAGCTGCGCGAAGGCCTGGGCAAAGACAGGGACCGCATCGACTGGGTCTGGCTGGTGCCCGACAACGTGCCCGTGCGCGAGCCGCTGAAGACGGCGGTGGCACAGGCCACCGTGTTGCGCGTGGACCCGGCGCAGCTGGCCCAATGGCTGGCGCCCGCACCCGGCCAGGCGCTGTCCGACCACCTGTACGTGGTCGACCCGATGGGGCACTGGATGATGCGCTTCCCCGCCGGCGTCACCGCCGCCACCGCCCCCAAGGTGCGGCGCGACCTGGAACGCCTGATGCGCGGCTCCGCCGGCTGGGACAAGCCCGGCCGCGAGGGGTCCTGAGCGATGCAGCCCCAATCCCTCTACGACCTCGCGCCCGCGGTCGAGATCGCGGTGCTCGGCGTCGCCCTCGCAGCGGTGCCGCTGGGGTGGACCTGGCTGCGCAAGAGGCATGCGGGGCCGGCGCAATGGCTCGCGGCGGTGACGGTGCTCGCGCTGTATCTCACGTTCGACCTGGTGCTGGTCGGCGCCTTCACGCGGCTCACCGATTCCGGCCTGGGCTGTCCCGATTGGCCGGGCTGCTATGGCAACAGCAGCCCGCTGGGGGCGCTGCCGCAGATCCGGGTCGAGGAGGCGCGCCTGCCGACCGGCCCGGTCACGCACGGCAAGGCCTGGATCGAGATGATCCACCGCTATCTGGCCACCGGCGCCGGCGCGCTGGTTGCGGCCCTGGCGGCTGCGACCTGGCTGCAGCGCAAGCGCGGCCTGCCGGTGAGCCCCCTCTGGCCCGCGATCACGCTCGCCGGCTTCTGCGTGCAGGGCGCCTTCGGCGCGCTCACGGTGACGATGAAGCTGTTCCCCGCCATCGTCACCCTGCACCTGCTGGGCGCCATGGCGTTGCTCGCGCTGCTGTGCGTGCAGGCGGTGGCGTACCGGCAGGCCGAAAGGGGCAGCGGAGCAGCGACTATCCCCGCGCCGCTGCGCCATGGGCTGGTCGCGGCCTATGCGCTGCTCTGGCTGCAGATCGCGCTCGGTGGCTGGGTCAGCACCAACTACGCGGTGCTCGCCTGCAACACCTTCCCGACCTGCCAGGGCCAATGGTGGCCGGCCATGGACTTCTCGCAGGGCTTCGAGTTGTGGCGCGCGCTCGGCAAGACCGGCGCCGGCGACCACGTCACGTTCGCCGCGCTGACGGCGATCCACTATGCGCACAGGCTCATGGCCTATGCGGTGTTCCTGGTGCTGGGCGTGCTGGCCTGGCAGCTGCGGCAGACCGCACTGCGGCGCGCGGCGAAATGGCTGGCGCTGCTGCTCGGCTGGCAGTTCCTCTCGGGCCTGTCCAACGTGGTCCTGGGCTGGCCGCTGGTGGCCGCTGTCGCCCACACCGCGGGCGCCGCGGGCCTGGTGGTGGCCCTGACCTGGGCGCTGCGCGAGAGCCGCAGCGAGCGCGTGGCGGTGCCGAAGGCGCAAAGACGGGAGCCGGCCGCGAGCGCCGCACGGCCGCCCGAAGGCGCTCATGCCGAAGTGCGCAGATCGGAGGCTTCATGATGACGCCCCGCCTGCGCCAGTTCTACGCGCTCACCAAGCCGCGCGTGGTGCAGCTGATCGTCTTCTGCGCCCTGATCGGCATGGTGCTGGCCGTGCCCGGCCTGCCCGATTGGCCGGACGTGCGGCTGGCCCTGCTGGCCTGCCTGGGCATCTGGCTGGTGGCCGGCGCCGCCGCCGCCTTCAACTGCCTGGTGGAGCAGGGCATAGACGCCAAGATGCGCCGCACCGCCTGGCGCCCCACCGCCAGGGGCGAGCTGAGCGACTGGCAGACCCTGCTGTTCGCCGCCGTCCTGTGCGGGCTGGGCTGCTGGGTGCTGTACGCCTGGGTGAACCCGCTCACGATGTGGCTCACGCTGGCGACCTTCATCGGCTACGCGGTGATCTACACCGTGATCCTGAAGCCGCTGACGCCGCAGAACATCGTGATCGGCGGCGCCTCCGGCGCCATGCCGCCGGTGCTGGGCTGGGCCGCGATGACCGGCGACGTCGGGCCGCAGGCGCTGATCCTGTTCCTGATCATCTTCCTCTGGACGCCGCCGCACTTCTGGGCGCTGGCGCTGTACCGGGTGGAGGACTACCGCAAGTCCGGCCTGCCGATGCTGCCGGTGACGCACGGCAACGAGTTCACGCG
>JAQGMU010000451.1 GCA_028292195.1 Ramlibacter sp.
AGGATGTAGGCCGACATCATCGGCGTCAGCATGCGCGCGACCACCAGCGACATGAACACCGCGATCGCCGCGGTCCAGCCGAACTGCACGAAGAACTTGCCCGGCACGCCGGCCATGAACGCGGTCGGCAGGAACACCGCGATCAACGTGAAGGTGGTCGCGATCACCGCCAGGCCGATCTCGTCGGCCGCTTCCATCGCCGCCTGATAAGGCGTCTTGCCCATGCGCAGGTGGCGCACGATGTTCTCCACCTCCACGATGGCGTCGTCGACCAGGATGCCGATCACCAGCGACAGCGCCAGCAGCGTCACCACGTTGATCGAGAAGCCCAGCAGGTACATGCCGATGAAGGCCGGAATCGCCGACATCGGCAATGCCACGGCCGACACGAAGGTGGCGCGCCAGTCGCGCAGGAACAGCCACACCACCAGCACCGCCAGCAGCGCGCCTTCATAGAGCAGGTGCAGCGAGCCGGCGTATTCCTCCTCCACCGGCGTCACGAAGTCGAAGGCCAGGGTCAGCTCGATGTCCGGGTGCTGCGCCTTCAGTTCGGCCAGCGCCACGCGCACCGCGGCGCCCACCGCCACTTCGCTCTCGCCCTTGCTGCGGGCGACTTCGAAGCCGACCACGGTCTTGCCGTTCAGGAGCGCGGCCGCCCGCTGTTCCGCGGTGGTGTCGCTGATTTCCGCCACGTCGGCCAGCTTGATGCGGCGATTGCCATTGATCGAGATCTCGAGCTGGCCGACCTCGGCCGCCGACTTCACGGTGGCCAAGGTGCGCACCGGCTGCTCGCCGCCGCCCACGTCGGCGCGGCCGCCGGCGCTTTCGGTCTGCACCTGGCGCAGCTGGCGCGAGATGTCGGCGGCGGTGGCGCCCAGCGCCTGCAGCTTGAGCGGATCGAGCGCGACCCGGATCTCGCGGTCGACGCCGCCCACGCGGTTGACCGCGCCGACGCCGCGCACCGCCAGCAGCTTGCGCGTCACCTCGTTGTCGACGAACCAGGACAGCGCCTCGTCGTCCATGCGCTTCGAGGCGATGGTGAAGGCCAGCACCGGCTGGCCGGCCAGTTCCAGCTTGGTGACGATCGGGTCGCGCAGGTCGGCCGGCAGGTCGGCGCGCACCCGGGCGACGGCGGACCGGACGTCGTCCACCGCTTCCTGCACCGGCTTCTCGAGCCGGAACTCCGCCGTCAGCGTGACGATGCCGTCCTGCACCTTGGTGGTGACGTGCTTGAGCCCCTGCACCGTGGCGAGGGAGTTCTCGATCTTGCGCGCGACGTCGGTTTCCAGCTGCGCCGGCGCCGCGCCCGGCAGCGCCGCGGTCACCATCACCGTGGGCAGGTCGATGTCGGGGAAGTTCTGCACCTTCATCAGGTTGAAGGACAGGATGCCGCCGAACGTGAGCAGCACGAACAGCATCACCGCCGGAATCGGATTCCTGATCGACCAGGAAGAAACATTCATCATGGTCCAGTCCTAGCGCGTGGCCGGCGCGGACGCCGCAGCCACCGGCGCCGCCGGCCCGGCGATGCGCACCAGGTCGCCGTCGTTCAGGAAGCCGCCGCCGCTGGCGACGATGCGCGTGTCGGCCGCCAGCCCGGACCGCACCTCCAATCGGTCGCCGGCGATGCGCCCGATCTGCACCTTCACCTGGGTGACGCGGTTGTCGGGGTTGACGCGGAACACGTAGCTGAAGCCCTCGCGCACCACCACAGCCGCCTGCGGCACGGTCAGCGTCGGCACCGGGGCCAGCTCGAAGTCGCCGCGCGCGAACATGCCGGCGCGGGCGCTGCCCGAAGCGGGGCCGGGCAGCGAGGTGACGTCGACGTAGACCAGCGCGATGCGGTTCTGCGGATCCACCGTCGGCCCGATCATGCGCACCCGGCCGTCCAGCAGGGCGCCGCTGGCGGCCGTCACCAGCGCGTGGGTGCCGGTGGGGATGCGCCCGAGCTCGCTGGAGGTGACCTCGGCGCGCCACTCCAGCCGGCCCTTGCGGATCAGGCGAAACAACTCGGTGCCGGGGGCGACCACGGCGCCGATGGTGGCCGTGCGGGCCGAGATCACGCCGTCATCGGGCGCCATCACCGCGCTCTGGCCCAGGCGCACACGCTGCGACTGCAGCACGGCGCGCGCCGCCTCCACCCGGGCCCGCGCCGTCATTTCCGCGGTCAGGTACTGGTTGATCTGCGACGCGCTCATGGCGCCGGTGGTCTGCAGCGTGCGGGCCCGCGCCGCGTTGTTGGCGGCCTCCGCCGCATTGGCCTCGGCTTCGGCCAGCGCGGCCTGGGCCTGGGCCGCCTCGGCCCGCAGCGTGTCGGCGGCGAAGCGGGCCAGCACCTGCCCGCTGCGCACGCGGTCGCCGACGTTGACCAGCACCTCGGCGATGCGCAGGCCGCTCGCTTCCGCGCCGACGCTCGCCTCCTGCCAAGCGGCCAGGTTGCCGTTGGCCGACAAGGTCACCGGCAGCATGGACCGGGTCGCCGTGGTGGTGGTGACGGTCAGGGCCGGCTTGGGCGGCGCCGCTTTCCTGGCGTCGGCTTCCTTGTTGCCGCAGGCCGCGAGCAGCAAGGCAAGCAGCAGGGCGATGCCGCCGGCGCCGAGGCGCGCGGGAGAGGAATGCGGGAGCATCACGTAGCGGTTCCTTCTTGTTCGTTCGGGCTCAGGGCGACCGCGCCGGGCCGCTGCCAGCCGCCGCCCAGCGCTCGGTACAGCGCGATCCAGGCGGCGATGCGTTCCTGCTGCAAGGCCACCAGCGCGAGTTCGGACACCAGCGTCACCCGGCGCTGGTCTTCCAGCTCGATCAGGCTGGCCAGGCCGCTGCTGTAGCGGGCCTGGGTGGCGGCGAAGGAGGCGCGGTAGCCCTCCACGGCGATCTGGGCGTTTTCGCTGCGGTCGCGGGCGCTTTCCAGGCGGACCAGCGCCTCCTCCACCTCACGCACCGCCTGCCGCACGCGCGCCGTGTAGAGCGCCACCGCTTCCTGGTAGCGGGCCTCGGCGGCATCGACATTGGCGGCGCGGCGGCCGGCGTCGAACAGGGGCAGGCTGAGCGCCAGCGGACCGATGGACCAGGTCTGCACGTCGGTCGTGGCGCCGCCGGCGCGGACGATGCCGGCGTTGAGCTGGCCAGTGAGCGAGAGGCGCGGGAAGCGATCGGCCAGGGTGCTGCCGACGTCGGCGCTGGCGGCCGCCACGGCCCGTTCGGCCTGGTACACGTCGGGCCGCTGCGCCAGCAGCTGCGCGGGCACGGCGGGCAGTGCGTTCAGTGCGAAGCCGACCGGCTCGGACCAGGGCTCCCGCAGCCTGGCGCGCAACGCCGGTTCCTGCAGGCCGGTGAGTGCCACCAGGCTCTTCACGTCCAGCTCGCATTGCGCCTGCTGCTGGGTGGTGCGGACCGCGCCTTCGGCGGCGCTGGCGCGCGCCTGCGCGGCAACAGCCGGCGCGGTGAAGCCGGCACGGGCGCTCAGGCCCGACAGGCGCGCCGTCTCCGCCCGCGACTGCGCATCGTTGCGCGTGACCGCCAGCTGCCGCTCGCAGGTGCGCAGGTCCAGGTAAGCGCTGGCGGTTTCGGCGGCCACCGCGACGCGCGCGGCGTGCCAGCCCGCCTGGCTGCCGTCCAGCCGCGCGGCCGCGGCGTCGGCGGCGGCCCGTTGGCCGCCGAACAGGTCGATCTCCCAGGAGGCCTGCAGCCCGCCCTGCACGATGGTGGCCAGCGGCACGCCGGGCTGCGAGTTGCCGCGGCTGGCCGAAGCGCTGGCGTCCAGCGCCGGCAGCAGGGCCGAGTTGGCGCCGATGCGGGTGGCGCGGGCTTCGGCGATGCGGGCGCCGGCGCTGGCGACGTCGGGGCTCACCGCCTGCGCGGCGGCGATCAGCTCGATCAGCAGCGGGTCGTTGAACTGCTGCCACCACTGCTGCAGGTCGGCCAGCCGGCCGTCGTGCGGCAGCGGCGCGTACCACTGCGGCGGCGCGGCGGGCGGCACGTCCGCCGGCGGGCGGGGCAGGGCGCAACCGGCCAGCCACAGCGAACCGGCCAACGCCGCGGCAAGGCGCACGAGCTTCATGGAATCCTTCCGGGCGGCGAAACCCGCAAGCCTAGCATCGCTTCGCGGCGCCGGTGGGGTCGCTGCGCGAACCCACCCTACCGGCTACGAGTGCGCCTCTGCGCAGCGGCCCCACCGATACTACAAGTGCGCCTCCGCGCAGCGACCCCACCGATACTGCAAGTGCGCCTCCGCGCAGCCCATGTAGGGTGGGTTCGCGCAGCGACCCCACCGATACGCGGACCTCAGGCGAAGACGTGGGCCCACAGGGCCTGGATCGCTTCCCGCTCCGGCACCAGCAACTCCTGCGCCACCTGGGTCGATTCCTCGTTCAGGCGCGCATGGTGCTGGCAGCGGCGCAGCTCGCGGTAGGCGGAAGCGGCTGCCTGGCCGAGGCCGGGCGGCAGCAGGCCCGAGCTTTCGGCGCGCTGCAGCAGCGCGATGTTGCCGACGTTCGGCCGCAGCTCCGGATGCTGGCCCGACTGCGACAGCACCAGGAACTGC
>JAQGMU010000464.1 GCA_028292195.1 Ramlibacter sp.
GGAAGGCCACCAGCAGGATCCACAGCGTGCCGTACAGCATCAGCTGCGGGTGCGAGTAGGTGAGGAACAGGCCGACCCCCAGCACGATGCCGGGAATGGCCACCGGCGCGGTGGCCAGCAGGCCGAGGATCCAGGAGCCGCGCACCGGACTGCGCGCCACCATGTAGGCGGCCAGCAGCGCCAGGCCGGTGCCTATGGTGGCGGTGGAGAACCCGAGCAGGAAGGTGTTCCACATCGCCAGCCGCGTGGCCGAGAACTCGAAGAACACGAAGTGGAAGTTCTGCAGCGTGAGCCCGCTGCCGGCCCAGCCCGCGACGCCGCTCTTGGTCAGCGCCGCCTTCAGCAGCGCCGCATACGGCAGCAGCACGGTGAGCGAGAGCACGGTCAGCACGAACAGCCAGGCCACCGGCGTCCAGGCGCCCAGGCGGGCGACGCGGGCCTCGCCGCTCTTGCCGCCCAGCACCGTGTAGCCCTTGCGCCCCAGGATCCAGGTCTTGCCCTGCAGCAGCAGCACGGTGATCACCAGCAGCGGCAGCGCCGCGGCGGCCGCCAGCCCCGGCTTGGGCGGGTACTGGAACAGGCTCCAGATCTTGGTGGTGATGACGTGGAAGCCGGCCGGCAGCGCCAGGATGGCGGGCGAGCCGAACATCGTGAGAGCCTGCAGGATGGCGATCAGCGACCCCGCCAGCATGGCCGGCAGCACCAGCGGCAGCGTGATCTTGCGCAGGGTGGTCAGAGGCCGGGCGCCGAGGATGGAGGACGCGTCCTCCAGGTCGGAAGGCACCCGGTCCAGCCCGTTGGCCACCAGCGTGAAGACGTAGGGAAAGGTGTAGCAGGCGATGGCGAAGACGAGCCCGCCGAAGCTGTAGATGTTGAACAGGGCGGCGTACGGGTCGGCGCCGGTGAGCTGACGCCAGGCCACGTTGAGCAGCCCGCTGTTCGGGGCCGCCAGCAGTTCCCAGGCGATGGCGCCCAGGAACGGCGGCGTGACGAATGAGGCCAGCACCACCAGGCGCACCAGCCGCCGGCCCGGCAGGTCGGTGCGCGACACCAGCCAGGCGAGCGGCGTGGCGATGGCGCAGGACAGCGCGCCGACGGCCAGCGCCATGCCGATCGCCAGCACGAACGGCCGCCTCAGTGTCGCGTCGTTCACCAGCGCGGCGAAGTTGCCCAGCGTGAAGTTGCCGTTCTTGTCGGCCACGCTGTACCAGGCCAGCCACGCCAGCGGCAGCACCACCAGGACGACCAGCACCGCGGCCAGCGCGTAGAACGCTGGCTTGAGCAGGTCGAGGCGGATGCGGGGCTTGGCGATAGGGGCGGAGGCAGGCAACGCAACCGACATCGGCTCAGCTTCTCAAGTGCCGAAGTACTCTTCGTACTTCTTCTTGATCGTCTCGACCTGGCCTTCCAGCGCGACCGGGTCGGAGTTGAGCAGCTTGATCTGCGCCAGCGGCGTGCGGCCGGCCTTCTCCTTCACCTCGGGGTGGAAGGAGCGCAGGCCGCCGATGTCGCTGTTGGACTGCTGCGCCTCGCGGCTGAACATGTAGCTGTAGAACAGGCGCGCGGCATTCGGGTTGGGCGCATTCTTCAGGATCGCGGCGTTGCCGATCACCAGCGGCGTGCCTTCGGTGGCGTAGACCGGCTCGATCGGCACGCCGCTTTCCTTCAGCAGGAACACGTTGTACTCGTTGCCGTCGGCCATCACCGGGCGTTCGCCCTGGGCCAGCTTCTTGGGCGGCTCGGTCGACGACTGCACCTGCATCACCTTCTGCTTGCCCAGCTTCTCGAAGTAGGCCCAGCCCAGCGGCGACTGGGTCAGGGCCTGGGTGCCGGTCATGATGGTGCCGCTGTAGCCGGGGTGCGCCTTCACCATCTTGCCGGACCACTTCGGGTCGAGCAGGTCGGCGAACGACTTGGGCGCCTCCGCCTTCGTCACCAGCTTGGTGTTGTAGGCGATGACGGAGAGGTGGGCGCGGTAGGCGGCGTAGTTGCCGTCGGCGTCCCGGTATTCCCTGGGCCAGAACTTCGCCACGTCGGCCGGCACCGCGGGCTGGAGCCAGCCCTGCCGCTTGAAGTGGATGAAGTGCACGGCGTCGGAGGTTTCCACCACGTCCGCCGTGTAGATCTTGCTGCCGTATTCCTGGTTGATGCGCTGGAAGATGCGCTCGGCGCCGGAGCGCTCCACCTGCACCTTGATGCCGGGGTACCTGGCCTCGAAGGCGCGGGCCAGCTTCTCGGCCACGGCGACGTCGGTCGCCGAATACCAGACGACCTTGCCTTCCTTCTGGGCGGCGGCGATCAGCTGCGGCGTGGTTTCGTAGGGCGCCGGCGCCTGGGCGAAGGCGGCACCCGAGAGCAGTGCGGCGGCGGCGGCGAGGGCGGCGAGGACGGGCTTGGCTGACATGCTTGTCTCCTGGAAAGGAAGCGCGGCTTCGACCGAGCCGCTGTGGCCCCATCTTGGCGGCCGCTTTCCAAAGTGTCAACAGTTCAGGCCCTAACGTCGACAAAACAAGCGGCACAAAGCATTCACTGGCCGGTCATCTTCTCCGGCCGCACCCACTGGTCGAATTGTTCGCCGGTCAGGTAGCCGGAAGCGACCGCGGCCTCGCGCAGGCTGCTGCCTTCCTTGTGCGCCTTCTTGGCGATGAAGGCCGCCTTGTCGTAGCCTATGTGCGGATTCAGCGCCGTCACCAGCATCAGCGAACGGTCCACCAGCTCCGCGATGCGCTCGCGGTTGGGCTCTATGCCGGCGGCGCAGTGGTCGTTGAAGCTGCGCATGCCGTCGGCCAGCAGCCGAACGCTTTGCTGGAAGTTGTGGGCGATCAGCGGGCGGTACACGTTCAGCTCGAAGTTGCCGGAAGCGCCGCCGAAGTTGATGGCCACGTCGTTGCCGAACACCTGGCAGCACAGCATGGTCAGCGCCTCGCTCTGGGTCGGGTTCACCTTGCCCGGCATGATCGAGGAGCCCGGCTCGTTCTCGGGAATCGACAGCTCGCCGATGCCGCTGCGCGGGCCGCTCGCCAGCCAGCGCACGTCGTTGGCGATCTTCATCAGGCTGGCGGCCAGTGTCTTGAGCGCGCCATGCCCGTGCACCAGCGCGTCGGCCGCGGCCATCACTTCGAACTTGTTGGCGGCCGTCATCAGCGGCAGGCCGGTGAGCCGCGCCAGTTCGGCCGCCACCTGCTCCGCATAGCCCCTGGGCGCATTGAGGCCGGTGCCGACCGCCGTGCCGCCGAGCGCCAGCTCGCACAGGTGCGGCAGCGCGGCGTGCAGGTGGCGGTCGGCCTGCTCCAGTTGCGCCACGTAGCCGGAGAACTCCTGGCCCAGGGTCAGCGGCGTCGCGTCCTGCAGGTGGGTGCGGCCGATCTTGACGATGTCGCGGAAGTCCTCGGACTTCCCGGCCAGCGTGTCGCGCAGCCGGGCCAGCGAGGGCAGCAGCCGGTTCTTGATGGCGTCGACCGCGGCCACGTGCATCGCGGTGGGATAGACGTCGTTGGACGACTGGCTCTTGTTGACGTCGTCGTTGGGATGCACCAGCCGGCCCTCGCCGCGCGGGCCGCCCAGCAGCTCGCTGGCGCGGTTGGCCAGCACCTCGTTGACGTTCATGTTGGTCTGGGTGCCGGAGCCGGTCTGCCAGACCACCAGCGGGAACTCGTCGTCATGCTGGCCGGCCAGCACCTCGTCGGCCGCGGCCACGATGGCGGCCGCCTTCTGCTGGTCCAGCAGTCCCAGCAGGTGGTTCACCACCGCGGAGGCGCGCTTGACCTGCGCCAGCGCGCGGATGATCTCCCTGGGCTGGCGCTCCCCGGAGATGTCGAAGTTCTGCAGCGAGCGCTGGGTCTGGGCGCCCCACAGGCGGTCGGCGGGCACGGCGATGGGGCCGAAGGTGTCGTGTTCGATGCGGGTGGACATGGCGCCACCGTAGCAGTTTTGGCCGGCCGTTGCTGCTCGGCGGGAACCGGCCGGCTATGCTGCGCGCCATGAGCCTGGACTACACGGTCGAACAACGCCCCGCTTGCGCCGTGGTGCGCGCCACCGGCGAGCCGACGCTGGGCGAGTTCATCGCCTTCCTGCAGGCGGTGGGCGCCGAGAGCGCGCGCTGGACCTGCGACTGCGTGATGTTCGACCTGCGCGGCATCCGGACCCTGACCAGTTTCACCGAGCACTATGCGGTGGGCCAGGAGGTGGGGCGGCAGCTGGGGCACTTCCGGCGGCTGGCCTCGGTGGTGGCGGCCGACCGCATCACCCGCGCCAGCGAAAAGACGGCGCGCCAGGCCGGCGTGAACCTGCACATCTTCACCGATGAAGGCGAGGCCCTGGCCTGGCTGGCGCAGGCCGGCTAGCGCAGCCAGTAGCCGGCGCAGGCGGCCAGCATCAGCGCGGACAAGGCCGCCACCGCATAGGGCTGCAAGCGGGGCCGGCCGCGGCGCGGCAGCGCCGGTCCGTCGTCCTCCAGCAATTCCCCGAGCTCGATCGGATACGGCGGCACTTCGCCGTAACGCCGCACCGGAATCAGCGCCCCGGGCACGGTGGATGGCGCCAGCGGCGTCCTGCAGATCGGACACGCACGATCATCACGCCGCGCTTGCGCGCCGCAACTGCCACACCCGAACATCGTTCTCTGCTCCCTTGCACGGCCTTGACGGCTCTCGATCGAAGAACGGCGCAGGCTAACTGGACAGCGGTTGGCCTGTCAATCCACCAATGGGGTAAGGGGCCGGTCTCAGGCCGCGCGGCGTGGCGCCAGGGCCAGCAGGCCCTTCATCGAGTAGAGGACGACCAGGGTGCCCGTCAGGTCGCCCACGAACATCGCCAGGAAGCTGCGCAGCAGGTCGGTGTCGCCCCGCAGCGCGAAGTACACGTGGTGCAGCAGCGGGCTGGCCAACGAGCAGGCCACGCACAGCAGCAGCAGCCGGCGTGGCGTCAGGTTGGCCAGCGACACGTCCAGGCCCCATGCGCGGCGTGCCGCCTGGTAGACGCCATAGGGCGCGGCGGTGGCCAGCAGCCCGCCCCAGAAGGCGCGCTCGAACTGGTCGGGGAAGAAGTACAGGAAGCTGACGCCCCAGGACACCAGCAGCAGGCCCACCACCCCGGCCTCGGCGAACAGCAACGGGCAAAGAAGCCGCATCCCGGCCGGCAGGTAGACCCAGTTGATGCCGGCGGCGAACTCGAGCCGGGCGAACAGCCATTCGTTCAGCGCCAGCAACGCGGCGAACATCACCATCGTGG
>JAQGMU010000480.1 GCA_028292195.1 Ramlibacter sp.
GCGTGCTTGCTGCCGACATAGACAGAGGCTCCCGCCGCCCCCTCGTGCCCGTAGGTCGAGGAGATGTTGACGATGCTGCCGCCGCCCTGTGCTTGCATGACGCGCACTTCGTGCTTCATGCTCAGGATCACGCCGAGAACATTCGTGTCGAAGGTCGCGGCATAGCTTTCCGCGGTCTGGTCGGTGATCGGGCCGACCTGGCCCTCGGTGCCGGCGTTGTTCACCGCGACATCGAGACGGCCAAACCGGGCGACGGTCTTGTCGACCAGAGCGCGGACTTCATCGTCCTTGCGGACGTCGGCGTTGATGAATTCGGCCTCCGAATCGAGAGCGTGCAACTCCTTGACGAGCGCCTTGCCGGCCTCGTCACGCCGACCGGCAACGACCACCTTCGCGCCCTTCCTGGCAAAGGCAAAGGCCACGGCGCGACCGATGCCGGTGAGGGCGCCGGTGATGAGAACTACGGGTTTGTTCATGACCACTCCTATGGGTAAGAGGGTGAATCTAGGGAGTCACGACCCGGATGAAAAATACTTTGTAAGCTGGGGGCCATACCCTTCAGGCATGGAATGACCATGGAATTGAGGCACCTGCGTTATTTCGTCGCCGTGGTCGAGGAAGGCAGCCTGACGACGGCCGCCGAGCTCCGCCTTCACACCTCCCAGCCTTCGCTGAGCCGGCAGATTCGCAGCCTGGAGTACCAGGTGGGTGCCGAGCTGCTGTCTCGCAGCGTTCACGGCGTGGAGCTGACCGCCGCAGGCAAGGCCTTTCTCGGCCACGCCCGGCTGGCGCTGGCGCAGGTCGATGCCGCAGTCGAGGCGGCGCGCGCGGCCGCACAGCCGGCAAGGGCGACGTTCGCCATCGGCTTCCAGTCCGGTCACGAGTTGAACTGGTTGCCGCGGGCCATGCACCTCCTGCGCGACCAGTTGCAGAGCATCCAGGTCACCGTCTCGAGCGACTATTCCCCGGACCTCGCCGAAGCGCTCTTTCGCGGCCGCCTCGACGTCGCCTTCCTGCGCACGGAGCCGACCTTCGACCTG
Source organism: Ramlibacter sp. (assembly GCA_028292195.1). Taxonomy (GTDB): domain Bacteria; phylum Pseudomonadota; class Gammaproteobacteria; order Burkholderiales; family Burkholderiaceae_C; genus Ramlibacter. Next base: position 1,041 of record JAQGMU010000480.1, read on the forward strand.
GCTTACGAGGTGGTCGACCGTGAGCCGCTGATCGTCCTGATGCCGAGCGACCATCGCCTGACCAGCCGTGAAGCGATTCACCCGCGCGAATTCGTCGGCGAGATCTTCATCGGCGGTTCGAAAAAGGCCACGGTGCTGGGCGCCGTGACCGAAGACTATCTGCGCCGTTCCGGGCTCGACATCAAACTGGATCATGGGGTGGACAACATCGGGATGGCCATCTCCCTGGTGGCGTCCCTGCGCGGATTGGCGCTCATGCCCGCCTATGCGAAGAATCTGCTGCCGCGGTCCGTGGTCAGCCGTCCGCTGGAGGGTGAGGCGCCAACGATCGACGTGGCCGTGGGTTACAGCAAGGCAAACACCTCGCCGATTCTCAAGCTGTTCCTGTCGCGGCTCGACGAACTGGTCGCGCCAAACCCGGAAGCGCTGGCGCCGCGCCGACAACCCGACCAGGCGCGGGCGACCGTTCCGGGGCAACGTTGAAGAGCACGAGATCCCCGCTGCTCCGCTTGCTCGCCGATTCGCTCGCGCAGACTCGTGGCGCCGCAACTGCCGGAGTCAAACGCCAGATTGGCGGGCCTCCGGGTTCGACTGAACGAGAGATTTGGCCTGCCCGGAGGGAATCGAACCCCCGACAACCTGCTTAGAAGGCAGGTGCTCTATCCAACTGAGCTACGGGCAGTGGGGGGAGAATGAATTGGTCGGAGCGATAGGATTCGAACCTACGACCCTCTGGTCCCAAACCAGATGCGCTACCAGACTGCGCTACGCTCCGACGAAGGCGCCATTCTACTTGCCGGGCCGTCATTCCCGTGGCGGCGGGAAATCCAGGGCATCCTTGCCCATGATTTGACGCACGCGCCACGGGCGGCGCGGACGCCAGGGGCCAGCGGATTGCACCTATGATCCGCGCATGTCCTCCGGAGACTCCGCCCCGCCTGCTTTCACTGAACGGCGACGTGGGATCACGCTGGCGCAGGGTGCGCGCAGGCTCCATGCCGTGCTGCTGTTGCTCCTTGCTGTCCTGTTCGGTAGCCCGCCGGTGCTGGCGGCGCCCGAAACCGTGCAGCTGGATGAGCTGACCTGGACCGAAGTCCGCGACGCGCTGCGCTCCGGTGCGACGACGATCATCATTCCGGTGGGCGGGACCGAGCAGAACGGTCCGCACATGGCGTTGGGGAAGCACAACTTTCGCGCCCGCGCCCTGGCCGAACGCATTGCAAGCAAGCTCGGCAAGACCCTGGTGGCGCCGGTAGTGGCCTATGTGCCGGAAGGCCGGATCTCCCCGCCCGGGGGGCACATGCGCTTCCCCGGGACGATTTCGGTGCCCGAGGATGCTTTCGCGTCCATCCTCGCCGGCGCGGCGCGCAGCCTGAAGCAGGCCGGATTCCTGGACATCGTGCTGATCGGCGATTCCGGAAACTACCAGCGCATCCTGGCGGACGTGGCCCAGCGCCTGAACCGGGAGTGGGCGGGTTCCCCGGCCCGTGCCCACCATATATCGGCCTACTATCGCGCCGCGACGGACGAATTCGAGCAGGCGTTGCGGGCACGCGGCCTGACCCAGGCGCAGATCGGAACGCACGCGGGCGCGGCAGACACTTCGCTGATGCTCGGCGTGGATCCGGCCCGCGTGCGGCCCGATCTGATGCGGGCCGCGCCGGGGCCGGAGCCGGCGACGGGCGTGTCGGGCGAGCCTTCGCACTCGAGTGCGGAGCTGGGGCGCATCGGCACGGACCTGATCGTCGAGAGGACCGTGCAAGCCATTCGCGATGCGACCTCGCATCGCCGATAAAGAGAGATCCCTTCGTCGCACCAAGGACACGATCGTGCAGCCCACCCACACCGTGACCGTCCACTGCATGGCCGCCGCATTGATGCTGGCCGGCACAGCCCAGGCCCAGATGCAGGCATCGACCGCGGCCGGCGCCGTGGTCACCGTCCCCGGCATGCCGCCGGTGCCGGACCCCGACAATCTCTATAGCGAAACCGCCGCGGGCAAGCTGTCACCTGCAGTGGCTGGCGCGCTGCAACTGGTCTATGTGCCCAACCGGGCCTCCAACAGCGTCAGCGTCATCGATCCGGCAACGCTCAAGGTCGTCGCGACCTACGCAGTCGGGGTCCATCCGCAGCACATCGTGCCTTCCTGGGACTTGAAAACGCTTTGGGTTGCCAACAATGCCGAGGGCCGGCCGGACGGCAGCATGACGCCGATCGATCCCAGGACCGGCACACCGGGTCCGTCGATCCCGGTCGACGACCCCTACAACGTGTACTGGACGCCGGACGGACGCCACGCCATCGTCGTCGCGGAAGCTCTCAAGCGGCTGGACTTTCGCGATCCGGTGACCATGAAGCTCGCCTATTCCATCGCTACGCCGGACTGCGCCGGAATCAACCACGCGGACTTCTCGATCGACGGCCGCTACTCCGTGTTCACCTGCGAATTCGGTGGCGCCATCACGAAGATCGACATGGTCAACCGCCAGGTCCTGGCAACCATCAAGGTCAGCCGCCATTTCGACCGTCCCGAAGTCATGGAAATCGTTGCCAGGCCCGGCCGCAAACCCAGGCACATGGTCGATCCTTCGGTCCCGAGGTCAATGATCGTCACCCACTCCATGCCGCAGGACGTCCGGGCGTCGCCGGACGGAAAGACCTTCTACGTGGCGGACATGATGGCCGACGGCGTCCATGTCATCGATCTGGCTTCATTCCGGCAGGTCGGCTTCATTGCAACCGGCGTAGGCGCGCATGGCCTGTACCCCAGCCGCGACGGCAGGAAACTGTACGTGGCCAATCGCGGCAGCAACAAGATCCGCGGCCGGCCCAGGGGGCCGGGCAGCGTTTCGGTCATCGACTTTGCGACCCGGCAAGTCATTGCCAACTGGCCGATACCGGGCGGCGGCAGCCCGGACATGGGCAACGTCAACGCCGACGGCAAATATCTGTGGCTGTCGGGCCGGTACGACAACGTGGTCTATCGATTCGACACGGCCACGGGTGCCGTGGACCAGGTCAAGGTCGGCCGCGAACCGCATGGGCTGGCCGTGTGGCCGCTGCCGGGCCGCTACTCACTGGGCCACACGGGCAACCTGCGTTGAATAACTCTGAAAAATTCGCCAAGCGAATTTTTCAGAGTTGTCAATCAGTGTGAAGAGGACCGGCAAAGCCGGATCCTCTTCACAAAGGGGACCGCGCTGCATGTTATTCCGCGCGATCCACGAGAGGGCACATTCGGCAGGGTGTTTCTTTCCGCGCAGCGACACGAAGATCGGGCGGAGCATCGCGCAGTCCGGTCTCCCCTGTGAAGGGGAACCGGCTTTGCCGGGCCCCTTCACACTGACTAGGCCACTGAAAAATTCGCCATGGCGAATTTTTCAGTGAATCCTTAGAGCTTCACGTACTCGTAGTCGACGGTGTTGGCGTTGATCCCGCGGTCCGGCGGCGCGATCCAGCCGGCCATCTTGCCGGGCTCCGTGACGCGGTGCATCAGGCTCTTGACGAAGCCGATGTCGGCCTCGGTCGGCAGCCAGTCGTCCTTCTTCGCATCGAATTCGGCCTGCGTGATCGGCTGGCCTTCCGGGTTGGTGGGCGTGCCGGCCCACATGCCGACTGCGCGGCGGAAGCGCGTGGAGGGCAGCTTCAGCACGAACGGGATGCCGGCGCGCTTGATCGCCATGTTCCAGCGCGTGACGCCGACGTTGCAGTCCTTCACGTACTCCAGGCGCGTGACCTCGTTGATGCCGTTGCGCACGCTGATCGATTCGTCCTTCACGCCGCCCTGGCCATCGGGCACCTTGATCGTCATCGCGGTGTCGATCTCGCGGTGGTCGGGGAACTTGGCTTCGTCGGGACGGCCCTTGATGCCGTTGGCGAAGTAGTTGGCCGCATTCGACGAGGCTTCCGATCCGAACAGGTCCAGCGAGCTGGTGAACCAGAAGTTCATGAAGCGCTGGATCGTCGGCAGGTCGATGGCGCCGGCCTCGCGGACGCGCTTCCAGTCGTCGGTGTCGAGCTCCTTCATCACTTCCAGGCTGCGCTTGATGACGCGGCCGACGCCGGTCTCGCCCACGAACATGTGGTGCGCTTCCTCGGTCAGCATGAACTTCGTCGTGCGGGCCAGCGGGTCGAAAGCGCTCTCGGCGAAGGACTTGAGCTGGAACTTGCCGTCCCGGTCCGTGAAGTACGTGAACATGAAGAACGACAGCCAGTTGTCCATGGGCTCGTTGAAGGTGCCCAGGATCCGCGGCTTGTCGGCGTCGCCGCTGTGGCGCATCAGCAGTTCTTCCGCTTCCTCGCGGCCGTCGCGGCCGAAGTGGGCGTGCAGCAGGTAGACCATGGCCCACAGGTGGCGGCCCTCCTCCACGTTCACCTGGAACAGGTTGCGCAGGTCGTACAGCGAGGGCGCGGTGTGGCCCAGCAGGCGCTGCTGTTCCACCGAAGCCGGCTCGGTGTCGCCCTGCGTCACGATCAGGCGGCGGAAGGCGGA
>JAQGMU010000484.1 GCA_028292195.1 Ramlibacter sp.
GGTCGCGACCATGCCAAATCAACGGCGCTCCATCCTGCGGCCTCAACCTTTTTCGGCCTGCGCAGGTGCGCTTGAACTCTCACGGCACCAGGTACAGCGGCGGTTCGCCGCACTTGTTGTGCGCACACGACCGAAGCATCTGCGGCCCAAAGCAGTTGAGAGGGGTGCCACGCTGATGCACCAAGCGAGCTATCAAGGGATTGCGGCTGAGCGGCGCCGGTATAACGTTGGAAATGACCGGCGGGCCATAGGCGGGCGAAGCCCGCCGCGAGAACGTCCGTGTCGATTGACTTGTTATACAGCGCACCTCCTGCCGCAACGGGGGGCGCGACCCTCACCAGTTGCCTTTCCCAGTAGCCCAGAAACTGAGTGCCTTCGGACTTGCGCGACGGTCGCGACCATGCCAAATCAACGGCGCTCCATCCTGCGGCCTCAACCTTTTTCGGCCTGCGCAGGTGCGCTTGAACTCTCACGGCACAAGGTACAGCGGCGGTTCGCCGCACTTGTTGTGCGCACACGACCGAAGCATCTGCAGCCCAAAGCAGTTGAGAGGGGCGCCGCGCTGATGCACCAAGCGAGCTATCAAGAGATTGCGGCTGAGCGGCGTCGGTATAACGTTGGAAATGACCGGCGGGCCATAGGCGGGCGAAGCCCGCCGCGAGAACGTCCGTGTCGATTGACCTGTTAGGCCGCATTCTCGGCGCCCCTTTCCTTCGGCCCCTGAAGTGCACGCCTGCTTCGAACTCGCCGCACCTCTACTGCCGATCGAATTCCGAGACCCATCACAAATGAAGTGTTCGACAACATATAGACGCCAGCGACCAAGTAGTCTCGGTAGTCCTTGCCCGCGGCTTCCAGCTCCTGAACCATCCTCATATGGCTATCCCACACGACGGCCCATCCCATTGCGTACACCAAGAGTCCAATCGCAAGACCCGCGAGTCGCGGCAAGACCAAGGGGAATAGGAATTGAGGAACAAGTAGCAACAGCAGGAAGCCGGCGAGTCCTTGGTTGATGAGTGCGTTGCCCCATGCCTCGGGCACAAGGAACAACCAAAGCACGAGTGCAGCGCACCCCAGGCTTAATAAGGCCCTGGCGGCGTCGGTTAGCAGCAGGCGGCTATTCAATGCGGCCTAACGTCGGAGTTGACCGGCACGCAACGGCATTGCGCCGCGAGGCGCACGCTCACCAGCACGCCTCGCGGCGCAATGCCGTTGCGTGTCCGCGTCGAACGACCTGTTAGGCCTCGGTTTGGATCGCATAGAGCACAAATTCCTCTCCGCTGAGATCGATGGCCTTTCGCCACACGTGCTTTCGATTGGGGACTTCGAGGAATTCGCCTCGATACGCCTTCTCACCTAGCTCTTTTCGAAGAGAGGGAGTAAGCCCCGGCAGCGCATTATTCGGCATTTCGCTCGCCCAGGAGGTCACGAAGCCCCTGAAGTTGCTCTTTCTGTCCTGCGCCACATAGGTCGCACCTTTGAACGCGGCAATATAGGTGTACAGCGGCATCGAGGTCTAACGTTGGAGGTGACCGGCACGCACCGGCAGCGCGCCGCGAGGTGCACGATCACCCGCGCGCCTTGCGGCGCGCTGCCGGTGCGTGTCCGTGTCGACCGACCTGTTAGACAGCATGGCCCGGGATGTCCTCACCTGGTTTGAGCGCGAGTGAAGACAAGCGCATGTTGCCTGGTACTGCCGTCGGATCGACAAAGACTTCGATGTCACCAATTCCTCCATTGCCCTTGTACTCGCTGGCAATGTGGAAATGCTGCTCTGGATCTGCCTTCAGCCGCTGCAGATGAGCAATGAGTGCATCGACCTCCGCAGGCGCCAGGCCTAGGCCTACGCCGAACCATCCGTTCTTCCAGTCATCGAGAGTGGCGTTCATGGGGCGCGCTCCTGCGGTCTAACGTTGGAAATGACCGGCGGACAGTAGGCCAGCGAAGCTGGCCGATAGGACGTCCGTGTCGATTGACTTGTTAGCCCTCAGGCGCACGGGAACAGCGCTCATTGTCTGCCACGGACCCATGCAATGACGTGCGCCCCAGTGTATGGCCAGGCAAATGCGAGCACGAACGCAACTAAGGCGGGAAGGACGGGCCAGTCGTACCACTCGAGTTTCGTGTACCACCACCAACCAGACTCGAACCAGGGCGAAAGGGGGGCCACAAGCACGCTTCGCAAATAGTCGGAAATGTCAGAGCTACGACCGATCTCCCTCACGGCGCGCATGAAGATCCACGGCACAAGACTTATGCAACCCAGAACAATCAGGCCACGCTGCAGTGGCGAACGGAGAAGCTGCCCTTCTACGCCTCCAGAGGGCAAAGCGCGTGCAGCGCCGAGGTGGGTTTGGGAGCTATTGAACCGCACGGATCGAGGAATTAGGCGATTGAACGGCCTCAGAACTGCACCAGGCCACCTCCAGCCAATGAAGACGATGCCAAACCCCGAGTAGGTGAAGAGCTTGCCGACGTAAACAACTGTGCTTTTGCTTGCTCCCTGAGCATCTAGAACGGCGAGTAGTGCCGCCAGAGCACAGGCAAAACCGACGAACGCCACCACGGCACCAGTCAGGCGCGCGATGCGAGTAGGTTTGGCCTCGGCACTCATGACGGTGTTTTCGATGAGGGCTAACGCAATTTCATCCGCAAACCCCGCGCCATAAGGCCATCACCTGCGGGATATTCCCGCCTCCCCATCGCGCTTTTCTTCTTGCAAGTCATGCCTGTCTCCCCAGAAGACCCGATATTGCCGCAATGAAATGAATCCCGCAAATGCCGCATGTTTCAATCTGCGTGATAAGACTTCTGAACAAAGCTCCCTGTCGTCAGGTTGCTAGCTCGCGGGACGCGCCCCAACCCCAGTCAGGCGCCCTCAGGCCCAACAACCCGCTCCACCAACGCGGCGATCGCATCGTTCCCCGCACCCGGTTCCAGAGCGCTACAGAAAGCCCGGTACGTCACCGGCTCGAACTGCTCCAGCCAGCGCAGCGACTTCTTCGGCCCCTCATACCAGGCGCCCCGGATGTGAAAGTAGTCCTCCAGCAGCGCCTGGAGCAGCCAGGCACGCCGATAGTTTCCTTCGGGGTCCGCGCGTGCGATTCGGCCCGTCATCTTGCGGGCCCAGACCCGGCGTGCCGCTATCTCGTCCCCGGCCAGCGGCACCGGGCCGGCTCGATGGATCTCGTCGAGCCCGCGCAGGAAGGCATCCGCCTGCGCGTCGCGCTGTACCAGCACTCTGCTTCCACGCAACTTGAGGTAGTCCTCGCCCGGTGCCAGCAGCACCGCCTCGGGGTACACGAAGATGTCCAGGTACGCCGCGGCCTCCAGCTTCGCAATGCGGCGGGGCTGCGCCACGGCGCCAAAGGCGGCGATGTCGTAGTCGCTGTCCGCCCGCGCCGAGCCGTCCGCGCGCGAGCCATACAGAAGGATCGTGTGGACGCCGTCACCCGCCAACAGCTCCCGTGCGATGCGATCGAGGAAGTGATCGATTTGCACGCGGCAACCCTTCACTCCACGCGCACCACCGACAAGGGCTTGAACCCCAGATCCGCCACCTTGCCCTTGCCCCCGCGCCGCCCTTTCGCGTTGTTCAGCGACCGGATCTCCAGCACTTCCTCGCGGTCCTTGTCGCCGCGCCCCAGCCCGAAGATCTTCACCGAGCGCGTGTACGCAGCAGCGCCGGCCAGTTCCTCCTTGGCCTCCAGGTCGATCAGCATCAGCCCGCGGCCGCCGTTGCTCATCGCCTTCAGCTCCGCGATTTCGAACGTCAGGATGCGCTTGGTGGCGACGCAGCACACATGCGTCGCCGGAGAATTCGCAGCCGCTGCTTGCGCGCCGGCTGGCGGCGGCACATTGGCCGGCGACGGCCGGCACACCGCCTCACCCTCGCCCAGGTTCAGGAAGGCCTTGCCCCCCTTCTGCCGCGAGATCATGTTCTCCACCGTCGCCAGGAACCCATAGCCGCCCGAGTTCGACAGCAGCAGCCACGCCGTGGCCGCGCCGGCGAAGTAGTGCACCAGCTGCGTCCCGGAATCGAGCTCGATCAAGGTCGTGACCGGCTGGCCGTCGCCGCGCGCGCCCGGCAGCAAAGCCACCGGTATCGAGTACACGCGGCCATTGCTGCCGAAGGCCAGCAGCGTGTCGACCGTGCGGCACTCGAAGGTCGAATACAGCCCGTCGCCGGCCTTGAAGGCGAAGCTGGCGGCCTCGTGGCCGTGGGCCTGGCGCGCCCGCACCCAGCCCTTTTGCGACACCACCACCGTCACCGGTTCGTCGATCACCTTCACTTCGGCCACGGCCTTCTTCTCGGCCTGGATCAGCGTGCGGCGGGCGTCGCCGAACTGCTTGGTGTCGCCCTCGATCTCCTTGATCATCAGCCGCTTCAGCGCGGTCGGCGAACCCAGGATCTCTTCCAGCTTCTGCCGTTCGCCGCGCAGTTCCTTCAGCTCCTGCTCGATCTTGATCGCCTCCAGCCGCGCCAGCTGGCGCAGCCGGATGTCCAGGATGTCGTCGGCCTGCCGCTCGCTCAGCTTGAAGCGCGTGATCAGCGCCTGCTTCGGCTCGTCGGCCGCGCGGATGATCGCGATCACCTCGTCGATGTTCAGCAGCACCAGCTGCCGGCCTTCGAGGATGTGGATGCGGTCCAGCACCTTGTCCAGGCGATGGCGCGAGCGGCGCTCGATGGTGCGCTGGCGGAACTCGATCCACTCCACCAGCATCTGGCGCAGCGACTTCTGCACCGGCCGGCCATCCAGGCCCACCATGGTCAGGTTGATCGGCGCCGAGGTTTCCAGGCTGGTGTGCGCCAGCAGCGTGGTGGTCAGCTCCGCCTGGTCGATGCGGCTCGTCTTCGGCTCGAACACCAGCCGCACCGGCGCGTCCTTGCTCGATTCGTCGCGCACCGTGTCCAGCACCGAGAGCAGGGTCTGCTTCATCAGCACCTGGTCCTGCGACAGCGCCTTCTTGCCGGTCTTGACCTTGGGGTTGGTCAGTTCCTCGATCTCTTCCAGGACTCTCTGGGTGCTGACGCCCGGCGGCAGCTCGGTCACCACCAGCTGCCACTGGCCGCGCGCCAGTTCCTCGATCTTCCAGCGTGCCCGCACCTTCAGCGAGCCGCGGCCGCTGCGGTAGGCGTCGGCGATGTCCGCCGCGGTGCTGATCAACTGGCCGCCGCCCGGGTAGTCCGGGCCGGGTATCACGTTGAACAGGTCCTCGTCGGAGAGCTTGGGGTTCTTCACCAGCGCCACGCAGGCCTCGGCCACCTCGCGCAGGTTGTGCGACGGGATCTCGGTGGCCAGGCCGACGGCGATGCCGCTCGCGCCATTGAGCAGCGTGAAGGGCAGCCGCGCCGGCAGCACCAGCGGCTCCTGCGTGCTGCCGTCGTAATTGAGCACGAATTCGACCGTGCCTTCGTCGATCTCGTCCATCAACAGGTTGGAGATCCGGGCCAGCCGTGCCTCGGTGTAGCGCATCGCCGCGGCGCCGTCGCCGTCGCGGCTGCCGAAGTTGCCCTGGCCGTCGATCAGCGGGTAGCGCTGGGCGAAGTCCTGCGCCATGCGCACCAGCGCGTCGTAGGCGGCCTGGTCGCCGTGCGGGTGGAAGCGGCCCAGCACGTCGCCGACCACGCGCGCGCTCTTGACCGGCCTGGGGCCCGAGCCGGTGCCGAAGCCCAGGCCCATGCGGTACATCGAATACAGGATGCGGCGCTGCACCGGCTTCTGGCCGTCGGCCACGTCGGGCAGCGCGCGGCCCTTGACCACGCTGAGCGCGTATTCGAGGTAGGCGCGCTGGGCGTAGCTGGCGAGGTCCATCCCGCTGTCGTCGCCGCCGTCGTTGGCGAGGGTGATGAGGTCTTGCTCCATGGGTCTACAGGGAATTGAAGTCGGTTCGAATGAGCAGGTCTTCGGCGGCCACGGTGGCGATGCGGCGTTCGGAGCCGCCCTGCACTTCCTGGTCCAGCCGCGCGTTGAGGCGATGCAGCAGTTGCTTGGGCGAGGTGTCGTCCACCGGCACCGCGGCCAGCACGATGCGGAAGCGCAGGTATTCGGCCGGTGCGGCGGCCAGCGGCTCTTTCAGGCCGGCCGAGAGGATGCGGGTGGCGACCGTGGAGGCCGCCTGGCCGGGCGCGACGCCTTCGGCCAGCACGCCGATGCGGGCGTGGGTCAGGCGGGCCGCCACGTCGCCTTCGCGCAGCAGCGCGTCGCGCACGCGGCTGGCGGCGGCCAGCACCGCCGACTCCGCGGCCTCGGGGCCGAACTCGGCGCCGATGGCGCCCAGGTTCTCGATGTGGACGACCATCAGCACGCTCGGGTGGCCGTAGCGCTTGGTCAGGTGGCGCGCGGCCTGCGTCCGTTCCGCCAGCACCAGCGGCGTGGCCAGCCCGGTCAGCGGGTCTACCGTCGTGCGCGCGTTGACGCGGGCCCGGGTCTCGCCCTGGATGCGGCCACGCCAGCCGGTGGCCACGTAGATCGACGCGCTCCAGACCGTGAGCAGGGCGCCCAGCCGCAACGCGTCGTCGAGGTCGGGCGCGCCGGTCCCCGTCAACACGCTGGCGGCGGCCAGCACCAGCGCGATGTGCGCCGGCAGCAGCCACCAGACCCAGGGCTGGCTTTGCGGCCAGGCGCGCGCCAGCACGATGGCGACGACGGCCGTCCACAGCACCATGCCCGCCACCGAGAACCAGGGGCTGGCCAGCGACGCGCCGGCCAGCAGCGGCAGCGCCACCGCGCTCACGCCCAGCAGCCAGCGGCGCGCGGTGCGCAGCCCGCCGGCATGGCTGACGAGGTCCAGCAGTTGCAGGCCGGCCAGGGCAGGCACCAGCAGGAAGGCGGCGCGCGGCTGCACGGCGTAGCGGCCGATCAGCGTCTGCACCGTCAGCACGCCCATCAGCGTGGCCACCGCGTGCAGCAGCAGGGGCCGCTCGCGGTAGGCATTGGCCTTGATCACGCAGAACAGCACCACCAGCAGCTGCGCGCCCACGCAGGCTCCCAGCCACAGCTGTCCCGGAGCCAGCTTCTCGGTCATCGGGCCGCGACGGGATCGGCCGCGGCCGGTGCCGTGGGCGCCAGCGTGGAGGGTAGGTTGCCGCGGCCGCGCGCGCCGCCCACCGGAGTGGCGTCGTCGGGGTGGCCGGGCAGTTCCATGCGCACGCGGTTCGGCACGCGGCCGGCCCCGCCCATGGCGGGCGGCTTGAGCACGGTATAGAGCTGCATCACCGTCTTCACGTAGTTCTGCGTTTCACGGTAGTTGGGAATGCGGTTGCCGGCCCGCTGCACGGCGCCCTCGCCCGCGTTGTAGGCAGCCAGCGCCAGCTCCAGCTGGCCCGGGAACATCTTCAGCAGGTCGCGCAGGTAGCGCGCGCCGAGACGCACGTTGGTGCGCGGGTCGGCCAGCTTCTTCTCCACCGGCTGCTTGAGGTCGCCGATCAGGCCGTAGCGTTCGGCCGTGGCCGGCATGATCTGCATCAGGCCTACCGCCCCCTTCGGGGAGATGGCGCCGGCGTCGAAGCCGCTTTCGGTGGCGATCAGCGCCTGCAGCAGCTCGAAGTCGATGCCCTGTTCGTTGGACGCGGCGCGCAGGTGGTGCTTGACCACCTTGTAGCTGGGCGAAACGTCGAAGAAGGCCAGCAGCTTGGCCGGCGCCGTCGGCACGCTGACCGCCCGCGGCGTCTGCACGCCGCCCGCGGTGTCGAAGCTTTCGCCGCCGCGGAAGAACAGCTCGTAGCGCTCGTCGGCCTTCTCGGGCGCGAAATGCGCCACGCCCTTGTCGTCGACGTAGCCCCAGACCTCGGCGCGCGCCGCGGCCGCGCCCAGCAGCAGCGCGGCGGCCAGCGGCAGCAGCGCGAGGCGCTTCATGCGCGCAACTCCATGGCCTGGCTGCGGCGCTGCGTGAATTCGGCCTGCAGCATCGACATCACCACCATCGACTCGAAGCCGCCCGCCACGCGCACGGACTCGCGCAGCTCGCCTTCCACCACGAAGCCCTCGCCGGCGTACAGCGCGCGGGCCCGCTCGTTGCGCTTCTTCACGTCCAGCCAGAGGCGGTGCGCGCCCAGGTCGTCGAAGGACACCTTCTTCACCACCCGCAGCGCGGCGCGGCCGGTGCCCTTGCCCTTGGACCGCACCACCATCCGTTTGAGTTCCAGCGACTGGTTCTGGCTGCGGCAGCCGATGAGGATGACGAAGCCGGCCGCTTCCAGGTCGGGGCCGGCCTCGACGATGAAGTGGCGGAAGTCCGGAAAGCGGATCGCCGCTTCGTGCTGGGTGCGTTCCCAGGGCGTGATGAAGGGCAGGTTGTCCGGGTCCCGCTCCAGCGACAACACGAATTCGATGTCGCTCTGCATGGTCGGCCGCAAGCGCACCCGGACGGGGGCCGTTGCGGGGGCGGATGCGGCTTGTTCCATGCTCAGACGTCGATTTCCACGGAGTCCCCGTGCAGTTCCATCAGCTCGCGCCGCGCCGCCGCCTCGCCCTTGCCCATCAGCTTGGTGATCAGGGACTCGGTGCCGGTGAAGCCGGGCACGCCCAGTTGCACCGGCAGCAGGCGGCGGGTGTCGGGGTTGAGCGTGGTTTCCCACAGCTGCTCCGCGCTCATCTCGCCCAGGCCCTTGAAGCGGCTGATGCTCCAGGCGCCTTCCTTCACGCCTTCCTTGCGCAGCTTGTCGAGGATGGCGGTGAGCTCGCCCTCGTCCAGCGCGTACATCTTGGAGGCCGGCTTCTTGCCGCGCGCCGGCGCGTCGACCCGGTACAGCGGCGGCCGCGCGACGTAGACGTTGCCCGAGTCGATGAGCTTGGGGAAGTGGCGGAAGAACAGCGTCAGCAGCAGCACCTGGATGTGCGAGCCGTCGACGTCGGCGTCCGACAGGATGCA
>JAQGMU010000489.1 GCA_028292195.1 Ramlibacter sp.
GGCCCGCGCCCAGGCCGCCGGCGACGCCATGTACAAGGCGCTGGCCGCCGGCGACGTGCCCGCCGCGATCACCAGCGGCACCCAGGCGGTGGCGCTCGCCCCCGACAACCCCGGTTACCGGCTGGTGCTGGTGCACGCGCTGCTGCGCGACGCCCGCTACGCCGACGCCGACCGCGTCGCCGGCGAGACCGTCGCGCTGCTGCCGGACAGCGCGGCACCGCTGGCGCTGCGCGCCTATGCCCGCCAGGGCCTGAACCGGCCGGCCGAAGCCAGCGCGGACATCGACCGCGCGCTGCAGCAGCGCGGCCTGACGGCGGCCACGCAGCGCCAGCTGCGGCTGCTGGCCGCGGACCTGGCGCTGGCGCAGGGCGACGGCCAGCGCGCAATGGACGTCCTGCAAGCGCTGCCGGCCAGCGACGCCGATGCGGCTTCGCGCCGCGAACTGGCACGCCAGCGGCTGGCCTCCGGCACCGCGGCGGCCTTCGCGCTGCGCGCGCCCGGCATCGACTGCAGCAACGTCGACGCGGCCCAGACCTGCACGCTGCAGGCCGCGGCCATCCCGGCCTTGCCCGGCTTCGTCAACGCCACCGCGGGTTATGCCGCGATGTCCCAACGCGACTACGGCCGCGCCCTGGAGCAGGCCCGTCTCGCCACGGCCGCCTCGCCGGCCCAGCGCGACTGGCAGCTGCTGCGCATGGACGCGGCGCTGGCCAACGACCAGTTCCAGGAAGCCGAGGCGGCCGCCTCCGCGGCGCTGCAGCTCGGCGCCGCCACCGACGGCGCCGTGCTCGCGCAGCGCTCCAATGTGCGCCGCCGCATGGGCGACCTTGCCGGCGCCAACGCCGATGCCGAAGCCGCGCTGCAGGCCGGCGGCCTGCCGCCGTCCACCGAGGCCGCGCTGCTGGCCGACCTGGGCCGGCGCGGCGAGGCCCGCAGCCGCATGGCCGCCATTCCCGAAGGGCAGCTGACGCCGCAGAACCGGCTGGACATGGCTTACCTGTCGTCGCGCATCGGCGACGACGAGGCGGCCCGCGTCGCCTTCGCCCAGGCCGATGCGGCCGGCGGGCTGCCGCCGACCTCGCTGCTCGATGCCGGCTACAACGCCATGCGGACCCGGCAGGACGACGCGGCGGTGGCGTACTTCAAGCGCGCCATCGACGCCGTCAACGGTCTCCAGCTGAAGATGGAGCCGCAGCTGGTGTACGACACCCGCCGCGCCATCGCCGACGTCTCGCGCAAGTGGGGCGTGCTGGCCTCGCTCACGTCACGCAACGGCGCCGGCGTGCTGCCCGGCTTCGGCCTCACGGGCGCGCCGGTGAGCGAGCGCACCACGCAGGCGGGCGCCGAGGTCTACTACCGGCCCTGGGGCTACCGCAACGGCCAGTTCGTGGAGGTGTTCGCCCGCGGCTTCATGACGCTGGACAACGGCCACGGCAGCGGCTTCACCGGCGGCGACAGCTTCTCGGGCGCGCTGGGCGCGCGCTGGAAGCCGATCTCCGCGCAGAACCTGGTGCTGTCCTTCAGCCGCGTGTTCGGGCCCAACGTCAACGACGACTGGCTGGCGCAGCTCGGCTGGTCCTGGGACCACGGCACCGACCTGCGGATGGACCGCAGTTCCTGGTGGACCACGCAGCTCTATGGCGAGGTCGGCCACTACTTCGAGAACGACATCACCTACGCCATCGCGCAGGGCCTGTTCGGCCGCAGCTACCTGGTGGGGGGCAGCGGCCGCACGGTGCTGTTCCCGCACGTGTTCGTCGGCGCCGAATACAGCTCGAACGACCTCTCGGCCAGGACGGCCGCCGGCATCGGCCCGGGCGTGAGCCTGCGCCAGTGGTTCCGCGAGGACGTCTACAACGCCCCGCGCTCCTACTGGGACGTGACGGTGCAGTACCGCGCCCGGCTCAGCGGCGACGACCGCATGAAGGGCTGGTACCTGAACACCCTTCTCAATTACTGAGGTCCGCATGCGGCGTCTCCTTTCCTGCCTGCTGGCGGCGGCCACGCTGCTGCCCGGCTGCGCCGCGACCGTGCCGACGATCGAGGGTGTGGTCTGGCAGATCGACAACGACACCACCGAGCCGCAGGGCGACTGGCAGCGGCTGGGCGTGCGCCGGCTGCTGGTGCAATGGACGGTGGTGGACGGCACCGCCTTCACGCCCGGCACCAGCCTGCCGGCGGGCGAGAAGATGCCGGACTGGCAACGCATCGCCGCCCAGCCCTGGGCCCAGGAAGTGATCGTCGGCCTGGCCGGCAAGTTCGACGAGCGCGGCGCCCGCGGCGACATCGAAGGCCTGGTGCAGCTGTCGGTGCAGGTGGCGAAGACGCCGCCGCCGGTACGGGTGGCCGGCTGGTATTTCCCGATCGAGATCGACCCGACGTGGGCCGAGGCGGCCAGGCTCGGGCCGCTGCTGCAGCAACTGCCGCGGCCATTGTGGATCAGCGTCTACGACAGCGCCAACGTCGGCCCCAACGAGCTGGCGAGCAGCCTGGCCACCTGGCTGCCGAACGACGTCGGCGTGTTCTTCCAGGACGGCGTGGGCGTGCATGCGCGCGAGCCCTTCGTCGCGGTCGACTACATCAAGGCGCTGACCCGCAAGCTGGGCAAGGAGCGGGTGCGGGTGATCGCCGAGGCCTTCCGGCCGCAGGTGGGCGGCGGCTTCCGGCCTGCTACATTGGAAGAGCTGCGCCCCCAGCTCGCAACCTACGCCGGCTATCCGATCTACCTGTTCGAAGGCCCGCGCTACGTGTCGCCGCAACTGGTGCAAGGCCTCTCCGCTGCCCAACAACCGAGGTAGTCGCCGTCCTACAAAGGATGCGCGACGATTCCCACAGGAACGTTTCTGCCGAGCTACTTACAGTGTGTAAGGCCATGAAATCACTGCTTACGCCCAGCCGGACCTTGGCGGCCATGCTTCTGCTGGGCCTTGCCACGGCGGCGTTCGCGCAGTCGCTGGGCGACGCGCGGGCCGAAGCCTGGATAGGCCAGCCGCTGCTGGTGACGGTGCCGGCCGGCATGGAAGTCAGCGGCAAGGAAGATTGCGTCCACGCCGATGTTTTCTACGGCGACAGCCGCGTCGGCGCCAGCCAGGTGCGGGCCTCGCTGGTGGGGCAGGGCTCGTCGCGCCGGGTCCGCATCGAGGCCGACCAGCCCATCGACGAGCCGGTGGTGACCGTCTCCGTGCGGGCCGGCTGCCACAACACGATGACCCGCAGCTACACGCTGCTGCCCGAGCTGCCGTCGGCCGCCATGCTGGCCGCGGCCAACGTGGCGCCGGTGGTGCCCTTCCAGGCGAATGGCCGCGTGAGCCGGGCCGTGGCGACCCAGGTGGCCGGCGCGTCGGCCGCACGGTCGCTGCGCACCGCCGACAACACGCCCAGGACCAGGACCAGGCCCGCCGCCGCATCGATCGTGAAGGTGCGCCAGCCGCGGATGATCCAGGTGGCCGCGACGACTTCCGGGCCGCGGCTGCGGCTGGAGAACTGGGAACCGGATCCGCAGACCATGTTGCGCGTGTCCTCGTACCTGGCCTCGCCGGTGCAGGACGGCGCCGTGCGCGCCACCGCCGCCTTGCTGTGGCAGGCGCTGAACGTCGGGCCCGAACAGGTCCTGCGCACATCCGCCACCCTGCAGCAGCTGGAAGGCGAGCTGGCGCAGCTGCGCCAGACCGCCGGCCAGACGCAGAACGAAATGATGGCGCTGCGGCGCGAGCTCGAGACGCCGCCGGTGTTCGGCCTGCCCGCGCGCGCGATGCAGCTGCTGGCACTGGTGCTGGCGCTGGCCGCCGCCACGGCCGCCTTCCTCTGGTACCGGGCAGCACGCGGCGGACCGGGCCAGTGGTCGGGCGCCCCCCTCGATTCCGTGCTGGACGGACTTGCGGCCGCGCCGCAACCGGCAGGTGACGGCCGCATGGCGCCGCAGGCGCCGGCCCGGCGCCTGATGCCGGAACCGGCCGCCGACACCATGCAGCGCAGCCCGGTGGCCGCCGCGCCCGCCGCCAGGCCGCGGCCCGCGATGCAGGTGCGCGCCCCCTCGGCCACCATGATGCGGGTCGAGACGCTGTCCGCCACCTTCGAGGAAGTCGATTTCCTGGCCTCGCTGGGCCTGTGGAACGACGCCATGGACATTCTCAAGACCTACCTGGAGGACAGCGCCGCGCCCGCGCCGCTGGCCTATTACGAGCTGATGCGCCTGTGCGTGAACACCGACGACGCCGCCAGCCTGGTGCAGGTGCGCAAGCGCTACGCGCAGGTGTTCGGCGTCGAGTCGCCGAAGTTCGAGCAGATCAACGCGCCGATCGGCGTGGAGGGCTACCCCGAGCTGTCCAACCGGATCAGCGGCGCCTGGGGCACCGCCGAGGCGCAGGACTTCATCGAGCTGAGCCTGTTCACCGTGGCGCCGGCCGGCAAGGCCTGTTCGCTGCAGGCCGGCCGCGACCTGCTGTTCCTGCACGACCTGGCGATGGCGCTGGGCCGCGAATCGGGCCTCGGCATCGACGCCGAAGGCGACCTGCACGCGCTGGCACCCTGGGCCCGTTCCGACGACCCGGAACAGGTCCGGCTGGCGGCGCAGGCCAGCGGCGACGCCACCGGCGGCCACCGCTTCGGTCTGGACCTGGATCTGAGCGTCACCTCGGAGCCGGTCGCCGACAGCATGCCCGCCCCGCTCGAACTGGTGCCCCCGAAGCCGCCGCGCGCCCCGATCGCGCCGGTCGCGCCGGTCGCAGCGGATCCTTTCGCCACCGGTGCGTCACCGCTGAACGAGGACCACGATCCGTTCAGCGCCGCCGTCGCGTCGGAGCGGATCCGCCGCACCTAGGAGCATCCAGGAATGGCCGCAGTACACCCCAGCCAGGGCGCCGGCGCCGCCGCCACGGCACTGGTGCTGGAGGGCGACGCTCCGGCCGCGCGGCCGCCGTCGGCGCTGCTGCCCAACTGGCTCTACACGGCGGCGCTGCAGCCCGCCGACGAGCCGCAGCGCCTGGCCGACCTGCGCGCGTTCGGCATCCTCGACACCGATCCCGACGACGACTACGACCGGCTGGTGCAACTGGCCACCGTGCTGTGCGGCGCGCCCATGGGCGCACTGACCTTCGTCGACGGCCAGCGCAACTGGTACAAGTCGCGCGTCGGCGTGCCCGTGCAGCAGGTCGCGCGCGACAAGTCGTTCTGCTCCCACGCCATCCTGGAAGCCGACCGGATGCTGGAGATCCAGGACGTGTCGCGCCTCGGCTGGGCCGACTCGCTGCCCTGGGGCCCGCACGGCCCGACGCTGGGTTTCTACGCCGGCGTGCCGCTGCGCACCCGCGACGGCAGCGCCATCGGCACCCTGTGCGTGATGGACCACGTGCCGCGCCGGCTGACCGAGGCGCAGCGCGACGGCCTGGCCAAGCTGGCCAAGGCGGTGGCCAGCCAGCTGACGCTGCGCCGGCAGCTGCGCATCGCCACCGAAACCGACCGCCTGACCGGCCTGCCCAACTGGTTCCACTTCGAACACGAGTTCGACCACAGCAAGCCGGCCTGCGGCATGGTCTGCTTCGTGCGGCTGAAGACCATCAACCAGATCAACTCGGCGCACGGCTTCCGCGTGGCCGACGGCCTGATCAAGCAGACGGCCGACCGGCTGCGCGTGTTCCAGGCGCAGGGCGCCGTCATCGGCCGCATCAAGCGCGGCCTGTTCATCCTGTTCTTCCCCGAAGTGCGGCCCGAGCAGTTCGGCCGCGAAGTCGTGCCCAGGCTGGCGATGAGCCTGGGGGCGTCGTACCAGGTGGGCGCCATGACGCTGGTGTGCCCGGTCAACCTGGGCTTCGCCTCGTACCCGGACGACGGCAAGACGCTGGACGAGGTGGTGAACGCCGCCGACACGGCGCTGCAGGTGGCGATCGAGCGCGAGCAGTCGATGGCCTTCTTCGACCGCAGCGTCGACAACGTGCTGAGCACCCATTTCCGGCTCGAGCCGCAGCTGCGGCGGGCACTGGAGAAGAGCGAGTTCGTCAATTACTACCAGCCGAAGGTGGAACTCACCACCGGCCGCATCGTCGGCGTCGAGGCGCTGGTGCGCTGGATGGACCCGGCCCGCGGGCTGGTGCCGCCGGGCGAGTTCGTGCCGGCGCTGGAGACCACCAACCTGATCGGCGCCGTGGCGCAGAAGATCATGGAACGCGCCATCGCCGACTGGCGCAACTGGCGCGACGCCGGCCTGGCGGCGCCGCGGATCGCGGTCAACGTGGCGGCGGCGCAGCTGCGCGACGACGACTTCGTGCCGGCGCTGCAGCGGGCGCTGGCGGTGCTGCCGGCCGGCTCGGAAGCGCTGGGCATCGAAGTGACGGAAAGCATCCTGATCTCCAACATGGAACGCGCCATCGAGGTGCTGCAGCAGGTGCGCGCGCTCGGCATCCCGGTGGCGATCGACGACTTCGGCACCGGCTATTCGTCGCTGGCGTACATCGTGACGCTGCCGATCGACGAGCTGAAGATCGACCGCGCCTTCGTCAAGAAGATCACTGCCGACGCGGCCTACGAGGGCATCGTGCGGACCTGCGTGTCGCTGGCCCGCGGCCTCAATCTCAAGGTGGTGGCCGAGGGCGTGGAAACCGAGGCCCAGGCCGTGGCGCTGCGCAACCTGGGCTGCGACCAGGCGCAGGGATTTTTCTACAGTCCGCCGGTGCCGGCGGAGCAGTTGGTGAAGATGCTGCGCGCGGGGCCGCTCGGACAATGAGCGCGGCGATGGTGGGGTTCGCTGCGCGAAACCCACCCTACATTCCCGGTTGATGCATGGCGAAACCTATCCCACATTGCGGGCTGACTTCGTAGGGTGGGTTCGCCGCAGGCGACCCCACCGATGCACCGTCAAACGATCTTCACGAGTTCGAACAACACGGTCGGCGGCAATTCCGCCGTCAGCTGCTCGCGCCCCACCTTCGGCGTCTCGAACCGGTCGAAGCCGCTCAGGTGGAAGGACGGCAGCTCGCGCGTGATCTCCACCAGCGGGCAGCGGTCCTCGCCGCCCAGCACGTCCTGGCGGAAGGCGGCGATGTCGGCCGGCAGGATGTCGTAGGCCGTCACCAGCACGTTCGGCCGGGTGTCGGCGATCACCGTCTTGGCGCTCGCCGTGTCGGCCGCCGCCACCGCGTCGATGCCCATCTTGCGCAGCGCATCCACCGCCTCGGTGCGCATGCGGTCGTCGCGGGCGATCACCAGCACCCAGGTGTCGCGCAGCGGCGCGGCCTGGTTGTCGGCGTCGGTCAGCTCCAGGCAGGCCATGCCCTCGGTGTTGAGGAAGGTCTTGGGGAAGTCGATCGTCAGCAGCGCGGCGCCGTCCTCGCGCGACCGCGTCACTTCGAGGCTGGAGGACACGGCGATCTGCCGCAGCATCATCCAGTGCAGGCCGTCGTTCAGGCGGCGGCCGCGCGGCCGCACCGTCCAGCCCACGCCGCCGGGATGCGACGAGGAAGGCGGCGGCGTCTTCACGCGCACCTTCAGCTGCGCCGGGCCGGGCCACTCGGACGGCACCAGGCTGATGGTCAGGTCCTTGCTGAAGCTCAGGCCCCAGTCCAGGATGGCGTTCAGCAGGCTGATGGCCACCGGCGGATCCAGCAGCACGTCGACCGGCTGCAGCTCCGAGTTGACGGTGGCGGCGCCGGCCTCGATTTCGGTATGCCGTTCGTCCAGCACGTGCCGCACGAGTTCGGACAGGTCGACCCGCTCGCGGGCCTGGCGGATGCGGCCGCCGGCCAGCCGGGTGATCTGCTGGGCCCGCAGGCTGGTGCCGCGCAGCTGGTGCATCGCGTCGCTCAGCGCCTTGGCCTCGCTGCGGCGCAGGCGCCCGGCGCCCACCAGGTAGTTCAGCGCGCGCAGCAGCAGGTTGCTGCTTTCCACGGCCTGCTCCGACAGCGCGGCCACCAGGTTGGGCCATTGCTGCGACATTGACCACGGCGCGTTGGGATCCACCGGCGCATAGGCGCCGGCGCCGTCCGACCAGCGGCGGCCGCTGGCGGGCGGCGCGCCGGGAATCGCCGCCTTGGGCAAGGCCGCTTCCTCGGCCAGTGCGTCCCGCTCGACGAGCGAGAGCGAGGGGAATTCAGCGGTGTTGCTCATGGCGAATCTCCGGTGTTCCGTTCTGGGGTGAGCGCGGCCTTGGGACCGAGCAGGGTGCACTGGTGGGCGCAGTAATCCACCAGGGCGTCGATTTCAGTGGACTTGTCGAACACCGCGTCCACGCCCAGCTGGGCGCAGCGCTTGCGGACGCTCGCGTTCACGTAATTGCTGAAGACGATGAGCTTCTGCTCGGGCCGGCCGCGCTGCACCCGCTGCACCAGCCGGATGCCGCTGCCGCCCTTCAGGAACAGGTCGACGATCAGCATGTCCCAGCCGGTCGGGTGCTGGGCGATCCAGGCCATCGCGCCGTCTTCGGACACGCTGCCCCCGACGACCTTGACGCAGGTGAGCTCCTCGAGCGCGCTGACCAGGTTCTCCTGGATGTCCGCGTTGTCTTCGACGACAAAGACTGCGAGTTGCACGGGGGTTCAATCGGTAAGGTTCGGTGTCAAGGCGTTAGAAGAGCATTCTGGTGGCACCTTTGCACACTCCATTCGGATGGGCTCGCGTTTCCGTGTAGGAGCGAACCTACCGTTGCCCCCGGAGAGCAGCGCCTCCACTTAAGATGCGGAGCAAACGCGAGACACAATGGATTCACCGAACGTCCACGCCACCGGTAACCTGCTGCAGCTGGTCGAGCGCAGCGCCTTCATCGGCTTCTGGCAGCTGGACGCAAAGAACGGCCGCGTCTACTGGTCCGAGCAGCTGGCGCGCCTGCACGGCGCGCCGCCCGGCTTCGCGCCCCTGTTCGAGGATGCCCTCGAACACTACGCACGCGAACACCGCGCCGAGCTCGCTGCCCGGGTGCGCGCCTGCCGCGAACAGGGCACGCCGTTCGACATCGAAGTCCAGGTCGACACGCAGCAGGACCGCCGGCTCTGGGTGCGCTGCGTCGGCCAGCCGATGCGCGACGAAAGCGGCGCCATCACCGGCGTCGAGGGCCTGGTGCAGGAAATCGCGCCGGCGGGCTACGAGCACGGTACGCTGCTGCGCCACACCGTCAGCATGGGCGGGGCGCTCGGAAGCGGCGAGGCTTTCGCCACCATCGACAAGCAGGGCCGCATCAGCTACGTGAACGAACAGGCCGAACAGCTGCTGGGGCTGGACGACGAAAGCTTGACCGGCCGCAAGATCTGGACCTTCTTCCAGAAACGCGCGCGGCTGCAGCTGGAAGAGAAGATCCGCCATGCGCTGGAAAAGCGCGAGCCGATCGAGCTGGAGGAGCAGGACGCGCAGCTGGTCCACTGGCTGGAGCTGCGCGGCTTCCCGTTCGGCGCCGGCATGGCGCTGCACATGCGCGACGTGACCACGCGGCGCGAGGCGCAGAAGCACCTGATGCTGCTGGAAGGCAGCATCGCGCGCCTGAACGACATCGTCATCATCACCGAGGCCGCGCCGTTCCGCTCACCCGGGCCGCGCATCGTGTTCGTCAACGAGGCCTTCGAGCGCCGCACCGGTTACACCCGTGACGAGGTGATAGGCAATTCGCCGCGCTTCCTGCAAGGCGCCGAAACGCAGCGCCCGCAGCTCGATCGCATCCGCGCCGCCCTGGAGCAATGGGAGCGGGTGCGGGTGGACCTGATCAACTACACGAAGAACGGCGAGCCCTACTGGGTGGACCTGGACGTCTCGCCGGTGTGGGACGAGGCGCGCCGGTTGACCCATTGGGTCGCGGTGGGCCGCGACATCACGGAGCGCAAGACCGCCGAAGAGAAGATCCAGTACCTGGCCTTCTACGACCCGCTGACCCAGTTGCCGAACCGGCAGCACCTGCTGGACCGGCTGAACCAGGCGGTGGGCGACGGCATGGCGCACGAGGGCGCGCTGATGTTCATCGACCTCGACAACTTCAAGGTGTTGAACGACACGCTCGGCCACCAGAAGGGCGACTTGCTGCTGCAGCAGGTGGGGCGGCGTTTGCGCAACTGCGTCGCAAAGGGCGACCTGGTGGCGCGGCTGGGCGGCGACGAATTCGTGGTGCTGATCGAGAACAAGCCCGACAAGCCGCTCGACCCGCTGACGGCCGCGCAGGTGGTGAGCCAGCGAATTCTCGATGCGCTGGGCGAGCCCTACGTGCTGCCCGGCTACCTGCACCACAGCACCTGCAGCATCGGGGTGACGCTGTTCGGCAAGCTGCCCTCCAGCGTGAGCGAGCTGCTCAAGCAGGCCGACCTGGCCATGTACCAGGCCAAGGCGGCCGGCCGCAACGCGGTGCGCTTCTTCGATCCGGAGATGCAGGCGGTGGCCACGGCCAATGCCACGCTGGCCGCCGACCTGCGCCAGGCCTGGCGCGAGAACAACCTGAAGATCGAGTACCAGCCGCAGGTGGGCCCGGACGGCACCATGGTCGGCGTCGAGGCGCTGCTGCGCTGGGAGCATCCGGAGCGCGGCATCGTCAACCCGGCGCAGTTCATCCCGACCGCGGAGGAGACTTCGCTGATCATCCCGATCGGCCACTGGGTGCTGGAGGCCGCGTGCGCGCAGCTGGCGGTCTGGGCCCAGCGGCCGGACCGGCGCCACCTGTCGATCGCGGTCAACGTCAGCGTGCGCCAGTTCCGCCACCCCGAGTTCGTGAGCGACGTGATCACCGCGGTGGCCAGGTCCAACATCGGGCATGGCAGGCTGAAACTGGAGCTGACCGAAAGCCTGCTGGCCGACGGCCTCGACGTGACGGTGGCGAAGATGCGCAACCTCAAGGAGATGGGCGTCGGCCTGTCGGTCGACGACTTCGGCATCGGCTATTCGTCGCTGTCGTATCTCAAGAAGCTGCCGCTGGACGAACTGAAGATCGACCGCGAGTTCGTCAAGGACATCCTGACCGACCGCAACGATGCAGCTATCGCCAGCACCATCATCGGGCTGGGCCACAGCCTGGGACTGCAGGTGATCGCGGAGGGCGTGGAGACCGAGGAGCAGCGCGCCTTCCTGGCGCGCCTGGGCTGCGACCGCTACCAGGGCTTCCTGTATTCGCGGCCGCTCCGGCTGGAGCAGCTGGAACAGCTGATCGACCGCGCCGCCGCCGGCGCCGGCCTCAAACCGGAACCATCTTCAGCGGTGTCGTGACCACGGCGCGCGGCATGCGCAGGATGACGGAGCGCTCGTTGCGCAGCAGTTCGATGCCTTCCACCGCCGCCAGCGCCTGCACTTCGGCCCACGACAGCGGCGCGTCCCCGGACTCGTGCAGCTGGGTGAAGACGCTGTCCGGCAGGGCCTGGTATTCCACCGCGACGACGGCATGCGCCGAGGCGAACTCGGTGCGCACGACGATTTCGCCCGGCGCCGGGGCCGCATCGACCAGCGTGAAGATCGCGCCCGGCAGCAGGAAGCGCAGGGCGAAGCGCGACACGTCGAAGTCACCTTCGCCCAGCTCGGTGCGCAGGTCGAGGCCGCGGAAGTTGAGGCTGGTGGACAGCAGGCGGACGCATTCGTTCACGCCTTCGTGCAGGTTGACGCCGTCGTCCTCCGACGGCTGCATCCACGTGGAAACGTCGACGCAGGTGGCGACGGCCTGCCGCGACAGCCGGTTCAGCTTGGACACCATGCCTTGCAGGTCGTCGGGGCTGATGGTGCCGCGCTCCATGCGCGCGCTGAGGGCCTCCGCCACCATGCCCAGCGACTGCAGCGGCACCACCATGTCATGCCGCAGCGGCGGGGCCAGCCGGCGCAGGATGTCGTGCCGGGCCGCGCGTGCCAGGCTGCGCTGGCGCTGGGGCCCCGCGTCGGAGGTTGCCGCAGGGATGGAGCCCGTGGCTGCGAGGATGGGCTGGTCGATGGCGAACACTGCTTCAATCATTGGTTCAGGTTGGAAGGCAGTCTGGGCCGCGGGACTTGCCAGAAATGTCAGGCCGTCCCGGTCGGAGGTGTAGGAGGATGGCGGCAGGAATGCGGGGACTTGCAGCCGATGCGGGTGGGCCGGGTGCTGACTCTGTGGAAACGGCACAGCTAGCTCCCGGCCAAAAAGCAGGCCCCGCGCAGCGGGGCCTTCATTGCGGTTTCGTGCACGTCAGAGGTCCTGCTGCAGTTCGAGCCCGCAATCGCCGCGCAGCGCAAATGCCGTCATGCGCGCCTGCCGGTCGACCAC
>JAQGMU010000564.1 GCA_028292195.1 Ramlibacter sp.
CCGAATGGAAGGTCGGCACCTTGCCGAGCGGGTTGTCGCGGATGATCTCCTGGTCGCGGTTGACCGGGTGGGCATTGGACGGCAGCAACTGCAGCTTGTCGTTCAGCCCCAGTTCGTGCGCCGACACCAGGCACTTGCGCACATAGGGCGAAAAGGGCGAGAAGAGGATCTTCATGCGGTCTCCAGGGCTACCGGCGGCTGCGCCGTCTGCTGTGCCAGATGTTTGCCCGCGACCCAGCCGAAGGTGAGCGCGGGGCCGAGGGTAATGCCGGGCGCCGGGTACTGGCCACCCATCACCGAATGCATGTCGTTGCCGGCCGCATAGAGGCCGGGAATGGGCTGGCCGCCGGCGTCCAGCGCCTGCGCGTTCTCGTTGCAGCGGATCCCCACGGCCGTGCCGATGTCGCCGGCATAGACCTTCACTGCATAGAAGGGTGCCTGGCGAAGCGGGCCCAGGCAGGCGTTCGGCGCCTGCTCCGGGTCACCGAGGTAGCGGTTGTATTCCGTGCTGCCCTTGCCGAACTCCGCGTCCTGGCCGGCCTCGGCGCCGCGGTTGAAACCGGCCACCGATTCCTTCAGGCCGGCCGCGTCGACTCCCAGCTTCGCCGCCAGCTCGTCCAGCGTGTCGGCGCGGAACAGGTAGCCGGCACGCACCAGGTGCTCGCGCGGACGGCCACCCGGCAACGCGAGGCCCATGCCCCAGCGCTCCATGAAATCGCTGTCGCACACCAGGAACGCGGGCAGCGTGGGCACCGTCTCGTGCGACTTGTACATGGCCAGCACGAACTCGTGGTACGAGGTCGACTCGTTGACGAAGCGGCGCCCCGCCGCGTTCACCGCCATCAGCCCGGGCTTGGCGCGGTCCCACACCAGGTGCGGGTAGCGCACGTGCGTGCCGTCCGGCTTCTGCAGGATGGACACCGGCGCCCAGAACGCCGGCGCGAACTGGCCGCTGCCGAGCGTCGCACCCGCGGCACGCGCGATCGTGATGCCCTCGCCCACATTGCCCTGCGGCGACATCGACCAGGGGCCGGTCGGCTGCGGGTAGAGTTGCGCGCGCAGCGTCGGGCTCCAGGGGAAGCCGCCGGTGGCCATGACCACGCCGCGCCGTGCCCGCACCCGCAGCGGCTTGCCGTCACGCACGAGGGTCGCGCCGGTCACGCGGCCGCCCTCGACCTCCAGCGACTGCAGCGGCGCATCCAGCCAGTATTCGATGCCCTGGTCCAGCACGCTCTTGAACAGCCGCCCCGCCAGCGCGTTTCCCAGCACCAGCCGGGTGCCGCGGTGGTAGCCGCGCAGCCGGTCGCCCAGGAAGCGCAGCACCAGCTTCATGCCTTCCTTCCAGGAGGTGAAGGACTTGGTGACCGCCAGCAGGTGCTTGGCATCGGTCATGGTGATCATCATCCCGCCCAGCACCATGAATTCGGGCAGCGGGTCGCGCAGCTCGTGGAAATGCGAGCCGAGCAGGCGGCCATCGAACATGACCGGATCGAGCGAGCGGCCACCTAAGGCCGCGCCCTCGCGGTCCGGGTAGTAGTCGGGCGAGTAGCCGCGGGCGGCGAGCTTGACCTCGGTGTTCTGCTCCAGGAAGGCCACGGCCGCCGCGCAGGAGGCCAGGAAAGCGTGCTGCATCGCTTCCGGCGCCGCGTCCCCCACGGTGTTGCGCATGTACTTCCAGACCTTGTCGTAGCTGTCCGGATGGCCGACCTCGTCGGTCTGCGCGTTCAGCGGCGCCCAGACGGCCCCGCCGGAAATCGCCGTCGAGCCGCCGATGCGATCGGTCTTCTCGGCCAGCAGCACCGAGCAGCCGCCGATCCGCGCCGTGATGGCAGCGGCCATTCCGCCGGCGCCGGCACCGACGACCAGCACGTCGACTTCCTTGTCCCAGCTTGCCGTCGTCATGCGCCCGACCCTCCCAGCGACTTGCCGCCGTCGACGAACAGCACCTGGCCGGTGATGAAGCCGGTCTGCGCCGACACCAGGAAGGACACGGCCTGCGCGATGTCCTCCGGCCGTCCCGCCTTGCCGGTGGGCTGCAGCGCCAGCTGCGCCGCCATCCGCTCCGGCGTCAGCGCCCGCAGGATGGGCGTGTCGATCAGGCCGGGAGCGATGGCATTGACCAGGATGCCGCGCGGCGCGAGCTCCATCGCGCTGGCGCGCGTGTAGCCGACGATGGCCGCCTTCGAGGCGACGTAGTGCGGGTGATTCTTGGCGCCGAGGTAGGCGCGCGAGGCGATGTTGACGATCCGGCCGCCATCCGCCATGCGCCGCGTGACTTCCTGCGTCAGCGTCGCCGCGGCGATCAAATTGATCTCGTAGGCGCGGCGGAAGTCGTCGCTGGTGACCTCGCCGAACTTGCGCTCGTCGAACACGCCGGCGTTGTTCACCAGCGCGGCGACCGGCGGCAGTGCCTGCACCATGGCACGGACCGCCGCTTCGTCGGTGAGGTCCACCACGCGGGCCTCCACGTCCAGTCCCAGCCCTTGCAGGCGCTGCGCCTCGCGCGTGGCCAGGTCCTGGACCCGGTCGACCAGAATGACGGCGAAGCCGTCGCGGGCCAGCCGCTCCACGGTCGCCAGCCCCATGCCGCTGGCGCCGCCGGTGACCAGCGCAATCGGTTTGCTCGTGTTCATTGGATCCTCACGCAGAAAGAAAGCCGCCGTCGACCGGCAGCACCACGCCATTCACGTAGCTGGCCATGGTCGAAGCCAGGAAGACCACGGGGCCGACGATCTCGTCCACCTCGCCACCGCGCGCCATCGGCACGCGATTCATGTACCAGTCGGTGCCGCCCGGCACCGCCAGCTGCGGCGCCACCATCTCGGTCAGCATCAGTCCCGGCGCCACCGCGTTGGCGCGCACGCCGAACGGGGCCAGGTCGCGCGCCAGCGCCTGCGTGAAGGAACGCACCGCGCCCTTGGAGGCGACGTAGCCCGCCGACGAGATGCCGCTGACGAAGGCCACGATGGAAGAGAGACTGATGATGCAGCCGCGCGACTGCTTGAGCGCGGGCACGAAGGCGTGCGTGACGTTGAACAGGCCCTGCAGGTTCACGTTGATGATGCGATCCCACACCTCGGGCGCCTGCGGGTCGTCGATGCGCGCCTTGCCCGAGATGCCGGCGTTGTTCACCAGGATGTCGATGGGGCCGAGCCGCGCCGTGATGGACTCGGCGAAGCGCTGGGTGGCCGCGCGGTCGGTCACGTCGACCGCCTCGGCCCAGGCCTGGCCGCCCTCGGCGCGGATGGCATCGGCCACGGCCTGCGCCTTCTCCAGCTGCACGTCGGCCACGATCACGCGGGCGCCTTCGCGCACGAAGCCGCGCGCCATGGCGGCGCCCAGCCCGCCGCCGCCACCGGTGATCAGGGCCAGCTTGTCTTTCAGCAATGTCACGAATGGATCTCCTGGAACGGGCGCCGCTCAGACGCCCAGGTAGGCCCGGCGCACGGCCGGGTCGGTCATCAGCTGGGCGGACGGGCCTTGCAGGCTCATCTCGCCGTTTTCGAGGATGTAGGCGTAGCTGGCCACGCGCAGCGCGAGGCGCACGTCCTGCTCCACCACCAGGATGGTCAGGCCCTGCTCGCGGTTCAGGCGCACGATGGCCTCGAAGATCTGTTCCACCAGCAGCGGCGACAGGCCCATCGACGGTTCGTCGAACAGGATCATCCGCGGCCGCGCCATCAGCGCGCGGCCGATCGCCAGCATCTGCTGCTCGCCGCCGGACAGCGTGGAGGCGCGCTGCTCGCTGCGCTCCTTCAGGCGCGGGAACATCGCGTGGACCCGCTCCAGGTCCTGGGCGATCTCGCCGCGGCCGCGGCGCAGGTAGGCCCCGAGCTCGAGGTTCTCGCGCACGCTCATGTCCTTGAAGACCTCGCGGCCCTCGGGCACCTGCACCAGGCCGCGCCGCACGATCTCCTCGGACGGCAGCCGGCGGATAGGCTCGCCGTCGAACAGGATCTCGCCGGCCGAGGGCTGGATCAGGTGGGAGATCGCATTCAGGGTCGTGCTCTTGCCCGCGCCGTTGCTCCCCAGCAGCGCGACGATCGCCCCGCGCGGCACCTGCAGCGACACGTTCTGCAGCGCCTGTATGGCGCCGTAGGAGGCGCTGACGCCGCGCAGTTCCAGCATCACGTCACTCATAGTCCGCTCCCTTGCCCAGGTAGGCTTCGATCACCCGGGGGTCCTTGGCCACTTCGGCCGGCGTCCCTTCGGCGATCTTCTCGCCGAAGGACATGACGGTGATGCGGTCCGAAATCGACATCACCAGCTGCATCACGTGTTCGACCAGCAGCACCGTGATGCCCTCGCGCCGGGCCAGATCCGTCAGCAGACGGTCCAGGCTCTCGATGTCGCGGTTGCGCAATCCCGCCGCCGGTTCGTCCAGCAGCAGCAGCCGCGGCTTGAGCGCCAGGGCCCGCGCGAGTTCCAGCAGCTTCTGGTGGCCGAAATCCAGTTCGCGCGCCGTCGTGTGGCGGTCGTGGGTGAGGCCCACGCGTTCGATCAGGCTGTCCACCAGGTCGCGCGTCTCGCCGTCGGGGCGCCGCAGCAGGCGCGTGATGCCGTTGGCGCTGTGCCGGTAGCAACCGAGCAGCACGTTCTCGTAGACGCTCAGCTCGCCGAACAGCTCCAGGTTCTGGAAGGTGCGCGCCACGCCGAAGCCGCTCATGCGGAAGGCCTGCGTCCGGCTCACGTCGTGCCCATCCAGCACGATGCGGCCGGCGCTCGGCTGGTAGTAGCGCGAGATGCAGTTGAAGGTGGTCGACTTGCCGGCGCCGTTCGGGCCGATCAGGGCGTGCACGGTGCCCTGCTGGACCTGGAACGACAGGTTGTTGACGGCGGTAAGGCCGCCGAACTTCACCGTGATGCCCTGGATGTCGAGGAAAGGAGTGGCGCTCATGCCCGGACCTCCTGCGCCTTTTCGGCTTCGCCGGGCGCCGCGGCCGCGGCCCGCGCGACGCGCTTCTTGCGGTCGGCGAACAGGCCGCGCGGCATGAACATCATGAAGCCCATGAGGATGGCGCCGTAGATGATTTCCTGGATCGAGAGCGCCTGGCGCAGCAGCTCCGAGATGATCCCGAAGGTGATCGCGCCCGCCACCGCGCCGCGCACCGAGCCGATGCCGCCCACCACCACCATCGTCAGCACCAGGATAGTGGTCTGGAAGCCCAGGCTCTCGGGATGGATGAAGGAGACGAACAACGTGTACATGCCGCCGGCGATGCCGGCAAAGGCCGCCGAGATGGCGAACGCCGACTGCTTCATGGCCCGGGCATTGATGCCCATGGCGGTCGCCGCCACGTCGCTCTCGCGCACGGCGCGCAGCGCGGAGCCGAACTGCGAGCGCGACAGCATCACCGTGAACCACAGCATCAAGGCCGCCAGGCCGACCACGAAGGGATAGGCCTGGATGTCGTTGGTGAGGGTCAGGCCGAACAGCCGGGCCGGCTGCATGCGCATGCCGTTGGAGCCGCCGGTCACGCCTTCCCAGTTGAGGAACACCCACTGCATGGCCTCGCCGAACGCGAAGGTGGCCAGCGCCAGGTAGATGTCGCGCATGCGCAGCGCCAGGAAGCCGATGACATAGCCCAGCACCGCCGACAGCGCGCCGCCGGCGAGGATGGACACGACGAAGGGCGCGTGCCAGTGGGTGTTGAGGAGGCCCGCGGTGTAGATGCCGATGCCGTAGAACGCGGTGTGCGACAGCGCGAACTGGCCGGCCTCGCCGATCACCACGTGCATGCCGAGCGCCAGCACCACGAACACCATCAGCAGGTTGACGACGTACAGCACGTAGCCGGTCACCGTGAACGGCAGCACGCACAGCACCGCCAGCAGGACCAGCAGCGCGACGTGGTCGCGAGTGAGTTTCTTCATACCTTCTTCACCTGCGCCTTGCCACCGAGCAGGCCCTGCGGCCGCACGACCAGCGTCACCAGGATCGCCAGGAAGGGGGCGACGACGATCGCGTTGGTGGAAATGAAAAGCCCGACCAGGTTTTCGACGACGCCGATGATCAGGCCGCCCAGCACCGCGCCGGGCAGGCTGGTGAAGCCGCCGACGATCGCCGCGGCATAGGCCAGGATGGCGATGTGCGCGATGTCGGGCGTGACCAGCACCTTGGGCGTGATCAGCAGCGCCGCCAGCGCGGAGATCAGCCCCGACATCGCCCAGACCATCATGCGGATGCGCGACAGCCGGATGCCGACGATCTGCGCCGCGCGCGGGTTCATGCCGACCGCCCGCATCGCCTTGCCGATCCGGGTGTGGGTGAACATCAGGTAGATCAGCACCATGACCACCACCGCAGCCACGAAGATCGCGATGTCGAGACGGGTGAGCGCCGCATCGCCGACCAGCACGGCGTCGCTGGAGACGAGCGAAGGCAGCGAGCGCGGCGTGTCGCCCAGCCCGGTCTGCCGCACCAGGCCCTTGAGGACGTAGGCGAGGCCGAGTGTCGCGATCACCAGCTGCACGCCGACGCCGCGCGAACCGGTGACGCGCTCCATGACCAGCCGCTGGAACAGCGCCCCGCCGACCGCCATCGCCACCAGCGTGAGCGGGATCACGATCGCGTAAGGCAGCTTGACGATCAGCAGCAGGCTGAGGGCGACGTAGCCGGCGATCATGAACATCTCGCCCTGGGCGAAGTTCGGCACGTCGGTGGTCTTGAACACCGCCACGATCGCCAGCGCCAGCAAGGCATAGACGCTGCCCGTCACCAGCCCCGACAGCAAGCCCTGCTGCAGGAACAACCAGGCGTCACTCCAGCTCATTTGGGCTGGTACGTCCAGGCACTGCGGTACGAGCCCGGCACCACCGTTTTGTTCTCGCCGTCGAACTTGAGGTAGATGGCCGACTTCTGGCCCGCGTGGTCGGTTTCCGTCAGCTCGATCGGGCCGGCCATGACCTTGGAATCGAACTTGGTCTTGGACAGCGCCGTCAGGAACTTCTCGCGCGTCGGCTGCGGGCCGGCCGCCTTCAGGGCGTTGACCACCGTCATCGCCGACGGGATGCCGTAAGGCATGTAGGTCTGCGGGTAGCCGGGCTTGGCGGCCAGCTCGGGGTAGTAGGCCTTGTACATGTCGTAGACCCATTGCAGCTTGGGGCCGCCGGCCACGTCCAGCATCACTTCCTGCAGGTAGACGTTCTTGAAGGCCTCCTTGTTGCCGACGTTCTCGACCAGCTGCGTGAGGTCCGCGGTGCCGTTGACGGCGACGATGATCGGCTTGGTCCAGCCCAGTTCGTGGGCCTTCTTCACCAGCAGGCTCACCGGCCGGGCGTAGGTCGTGATGATCAGGACGTCCGGGTTGGCGGCACGGATCTTGAGCATCGGCGCCGTGACGTCCGTGATGTTCGGGTTGATCGACTGCACCTGCAGGGTGGTGCCGATCTTCCTGGACTGGAATTCGGCCGCCTCGAGGTTCCAGCCGCCGTAGGCGTCGTCGTGGTTGATGTAGCCGATCTTCTTGGCCTTCAGGTGTTCGGCCGCGAACTGCACCATGGAGCCGCCGACCGCGCGCTGCGAGATCGAGAAGGCGCCGTAGATGTACTTGGACGGCGGATAGAGCGCGCCGTCGCCGGAGGCGTTCAGCATCACCAGCGGGATCTGCGCGCGCTCGACGTATTCACGCGCGCCGACCACCGCGCCGGAGCAGGAGCCGCCGTTCAGCAGGAAGACCTTGTCCTGCTCGGTCAGCTTCTTCACCGCGGCCAGCAGGTCGTTGGCGTTGCAGCGGTCGTCCTCGACGACCAGTTCGATCTTGCGGCCGTTGATGCCGCCTTCCTTGTTGACCTTGTCGTAATACATCTTCGCCGCGTTGATCACGTCGAAGCCGTAGGCCATCGAGTTGCCGGAGAGCGGGCCGAACATGCCGATCTTGATCGTCTTGTCGGTGAGTCCGGGTTCGGTCTGGGCAAAGGCGCAGAAGGTGGTGGCACTGGCCGCGATGGCCGCGATGATCGACTTGGTCAGCTTCAAGGGGATGTCTCCTTTGGGTGTCGGTGGGCGAATCAGGTGTGTCAGGCGACCGCGCCGGCGGCGTCTTCCTTCTGGAAGCCGGGGCGGGGAATGAGGCTCAGCCAGGCCTGCGTGAGGCCGCCGTCGACCAGGATTTCCTGGCCGCTGATGTAGCTGGCGCGCTCGCTGGCGAGGAACAGCACGGCGCCGGCGATGTCGGCCGGCGTGCTGATGCGGCGGGCCGGGACGATCTGCTCGCGGCGCTCGCGCACGGCGGGATCCTGGTAGATCTGCTCGCTCATCTGCGTGCGGATCATGGCGGGGCTGACCACGTTGCTGCGCACGCCGTGCTCGCCCAGCTCCACGGAAAGCAGCTGCGACAGCATCTTCACGCCGGCCTTGCTCACGCTGTAGGCGCCGCTGTAGGGCTGGGGAATGCTGCCGGAGATGGAGGCGATGTGCACCATGGCGCCGCCGCCGCCGGCGATCATCTGGCGGCCGAAGGCCTGCGCGCACAGCAGGTAGCCGGACAGGTTCACCGCCAGCAGCTGGTTCCACTTGTCGAGCGCGATGTCCATCAGGGCATCGGCGTAGAGAGCCGCGGCGTTGTTCACCAGCAGGGCCGTGCCGCCCCAGGCGGCCTGCACCTTGTCGGCTGCGGCCTGCACGCTGGCCGTGCTGGTCACGTCGCAGGCAAGGGCCATCGCCTGCCCCGCGCCGGCTTGCAGGTCCGCCAGCACCTTGGCCAGCCTTTGCTCGTCCCTGTCCAGGAGGGCGACCCGCGCACCGGCCTCGACCAGCTGGCGTGCGATCTCGGCCCCGATGTCACCGGCGGCGCCGGTGACGACGCAGGTCCGGCCCTTCAATCCAAGCCAGCCGCCAGGGGACTGTTCGGGGGCGCTGGAAGTCATCGGGGGGTGCTCCTGGGACCGCGCTGGACGACATGCCAGCGCAAGGCGAAGAGGCTAGTGTGTATACATGAACCCGCCTATGCATCGGCAATTACCCTAATAATGGCTAATTTCAAGCGTCTATGTATACTTGAGCGCGCCAAGCTACCATTGGATGTCCATGCAGACCCTGGCCCAGAACGTCACCGATACGCTCCGCGACTGGATCCTCCACGGCCAGATGCGGCCCGGCACGCGGCTGGAGGAAATCCCGCTGGCGGAGCAGCTGGGCGTGTCGCGCACGCCGATCCGTTCGGCCCTTGGCACCCTGGCGAGCGAAGGCCTGATCGACCACATGCCCAAGCGCGGCTACCTGGTGCGCGCCTTCGACATGGAGGAGATCGTCGCCGCCTACGAAGTGCGCTCGGTGCTGGAAGGGCTGGCCTGCCGCAGTGCCGCGATGCGCGGGCTGACGGAGCCGCAGACCCGGACGCTGCAGGCGAGCCTGGCCGAGGGCGACCGCATCCTGGACAATGGCGTGCTGCGGCCCGAGGACCACGAGCCCTATCAGCAGATGAACGTCACGATCCACGACACCCTGCTGGAAGCCTCCGGCAACCCGTGGGTCACGCGCTTCGCGGTGCAGGCGCAGAACATCCCCTTCGCCTCCGACCGCATCATCCTGTGGGACGACCACGCCATCATCCTGCGCTCCCACGGCGACCACCACCGCATCGTCGAAGCCATCATCGCCCGCGACAGCGCGCGGGCCGAGCAACTGATGCGCGAGCACGTCTACTACGCCGGCGTCATCCTGCGCGAGAACTACCTGAAGCTGCTGGAAGCCGGCGATACGGCGCCTGGGGCGAAGCCCGCACGGCGCATGCAGGCGACGGTGGTGGGCCTCTAGGTCCGCGCCGCCGCGACCATCCCGCGGCATCAAGCTGCATTGAGCGCGCAGCTGCGAAAGCCGCTGAACACGTCGCGCCTGTGCGGCTCGAAGAAGTTGCGGTA